>NZ_LEKG01000062.1:0-36993 GCF_001029515.1 Micromonospora sp. RV43
CTCCCGGCCCGCGCGGCGACGTCGAGCGCACGGGTGGGATCCCGGCGGGCGGCGGCCGTCCCGGTGGTGCCCCCGCGGGTCCGGCCGGTCCCGGTCCGCGTGGTGACGTCGATCGCACCGGGGGGATTCCGGCCGGTGCCGGCCGCCCCGGAGCCGGTCCGGCTGGACCCGGTGGCGACGGACGCGGGGTGGCACGCCCCGACGACACCCGGCCCGGTGCCGGGCCTCGTCCGCCGGTGGCCCCCGGTGCCAGAGGGCCGGCAGGCGACGGCCCGGTGCCGCCCGGTGCCCCGGTGACCGCCCGCGCGGCAGCCGGCGTGGCCCGCCCGGTCGCGCCGGACGAGCGGACCACCGGACGGGCGACGCCACCCGGAGCGGAGCCGGACCGGACCGGACCGGGCAACGCGGCGACACCGGCGGCGGCCCGGGCGGCTGTGGTCGTACCCCCGGGGGAGCCCGCGGGGCCACGGCCCGCTGCGGGCGGCGCGCCACGGCCCGGCGGTCCCGGACCGGACGACAGCGGCGCGGAGGCCGGTGGTCTGCGCGGCGCCCGGTCGGAGCTGCGCCGGCAGATGCGCGAACGCAGCCGGCTGCGGCTGGGCATCCTCGCCCTGGTCAGCCTCGTGCTGCTCGGTGCGGTGCCGCTCTACTTCGGGATGCGTACGCTCAGCCGCGACCCGGTCTTCGACACCCTCGACGCGCTCGCCGTGCCCGCCTGGGCACAGAGCAACACGGTCGACAACGTCAGCGGCAGCCGCTGGTGCCTCCAGGACTGCCGCCTGCGTGAACGCTCCGTCGAGTCGGAGCAGGGGTGGAAGGAGACCGTCGCGGTCTACGAGGAGGCGCTGGCCGGGGACGGATGGCGGCGCTGGAAGGTCGACCGTTGCCCGGACGAGAAGGTCCCTGGTAGCTACACCTGCTGGCGCCGGGACGAACTCACGCTCGACCTGTGGGTGCGCGACCGCACCTGCACGCCCCCGCCGGTGGACGGGGCGCCCGCGCCGACCGCGCCGCCCGCGCCCGCAGCGGCGGAGTGCACCGGCTCGTTGGTGTCGGTGAAGGTGCGCAACGCGATCGACGACGAGCGCACCGGACCGACGCCGACCACCGATCCGTCACTCACCGGTGAGGATCCGTACCCCACCCTGACCGACGACCCGCTGGGCGAGGCGACCCCCTCACCGTCGTGAGCCGACTTTCATCACGGACGGTAGGGTCTGGGGCTGGCACGCCCGTCCGTGCCCGGTGACCGGGTCGGCGTGGCGCGAAGTGGGTAGGTACGGTCGCGCGTTCCGGGGCGTCGGGTTCCGGGACACTGCTTGAGGAGGACTTTCGCGTGAGTGGTGGAGAGATCGCTGCGCTGATCGCGGCCGGCGCGTTCCTGATGCTGGTGCTCGTGCTGGCGGTGCCGATCCTGCGGCTGCGGCACACCGTGGACGCGACGACCCGCATGATCACCGATGTGAACGAGCGCACCGCGCCGCTGCTCGGTGACGTGAACACCACTGTGAAGAACGTCAACGTGGCGCTGGAGCAGGTGCAGACCTCGCTGGACGGGGTGAACCTCCAGCTCGCCAAGGTGGACACCATGACCAGCCACGCGCAGAACGTCACCGCGAACGTGGCGAACCTGGCCACCGTGGTCTCCGCCGCCGCCGCGAACCCGCTGGTCAAGGTGGCCGCGTTCGGGTACGGCGTGCGCCGGGCCGCCTCCGCCCGCCGGCACGCCGAGACCGAGCGCGAGGTGCGCGACACGATCAAGCAGCAGCGTCGCGCCGCCAAGCGCGGCAACCGCTGACCCCGGCCGGCGTACGCGGGAAGGATGAGAACATGAGGCGGTTGTTCTGGCTGGGCATCGGGCTGGCCGTGGGTGTCCTGGTGGTGCGCAAGGCCACCCGGACGGCGCAGGCGTACACCCCGGCCGGCATCGCCAGCGGGCTGTCCGAGTCCGCCGGTGGTCTGGTCGAGTCGCTCCGGGCGTTCGTGGACGACGTCCGGGTCGGCATGGCCGAGCGTGAGCAGGAGATCCACGAGGCCTTCGCCCGCGGCGAGGTGTACGACGACCAGTTCGCCGAGCTGCGGGAGGACCCGCGTATCGGTGACCGAGAGATTTTCCCGGAGGACCACCAGCGATGAAGACGGCGGAGATCAAGCGGCGGTTCCTCGCCCACTTCGAGGCGAACGGGCACACCGTGGTTCCGTCCGCTCCGCTGCCCGCCATCAGCGACCCGAACCTGCTGTTCATCAACGCGGGCATGGTGCAGTTCGTGCCCTACTTCCTGGGCCAGCAGACCCCGCCGTACGCGCGGGCGACGAGCGTGCAGAAGTGCATCCGGACGCCGGACATCGACGAGGTCGGCAAGACCAGCCGGCACGGCACGTTCTTCCAGATGAACGGCAACTTCTCCTTCGGTGACTACTTCAAGTCCGGGGCGATCCCGCTCGCCTGGGACCTGGCCACGAAGCCGGTCGAGGCGGGCGGCTTCGGGCTGGACCCGGAGCGGATCTGGGCCACCGTCTACCTGGACGACGACGAGGCGTACGACATCTGGCGGGCCACCGGCGTGCCGGCCGAGCGGATCGTGCGCCGCGGCAAGGCCGACAACTTCTGGTCGATGGGCATCCCCGGCCCGTGCGGCCCGTGCTCCGAGCTGTACTACGACCGCGGCCCGGCCTACGGCCGCGAGGGCGGCCCGGAGGTCGACGAGGACCGCTACCTGGAGTTCTGGAACCTCGTCTTCATGCAGTTCGAGCGCGGTCCGGGCGTCGGCAAGGAGGACTTCCCGATCCTCGGTGACCTGCCGGCGAAGAACATCGACACCGGCATGGGCCTGGAGCGGATGGCCTCGCTGCTGCAGGGCGTGGACAACCTCTACGAGATCGACGAGGTCAAGCCGATCCTCGACAGGGCCGCCGAGCTGACCGGCAAGCGCTACGGCGTGCACTCCGGTCACGCGGCCAACGAGTCGCACCCGGACGACGTACGGCTGCGGGTGATCGCCGACCACGTGCGTACCTCGCTGATGCTCATCGGCGACGGGGTGACCCCGTCGAACGAGGGCCGGGGCTACGTGCTGCGGCGGATCATGCGCCGGGCGATCCGGGCGGTGCGGCTGCTGGGCTACCAGGACCGGGCGCTGCCGGAGCTGCTGCCGGTGGCCCGCGACTGCATGGCGCCGTCGTACCCGGAGCTGGCCGAGGACTTCGGCCGGATCTCCCAGTACGCGTACGCCGAGGAGGACGCGTTCCTGGCCACGCTGCGCGCCGGCACCACGATCCTGGACACCGCCATCGCCGAGACCAAGTCGGCCGGCAAGGCGGCGCTCTCCGGTGACAAGGCGTTCCAGCTGCACGACACGTACGGCTTCCCGATCGACCTGACCCTGGAGATCGCCGCCGAGCAGGGGTTGCAGGTCGACGCGGAGGGCTTCCGCCGGCTGATGGCCGACCAGCGCAGCCGGGCCAAGGCCGACGCGCAGGCGCGCAAGACCGGGCACACCGACGTGTCGGCGTACCGGTCGGTGCTCGACGGCGGCGGTCCGGTGGAGTTCACCGGCTACACCGAGCTGAGCCGGGAGTCCCGGGTACGCGCGCTGCTGTCGGGCGGCGCCGCGGTCTCGGCGGCGGTCGAGGGTGACACGATCGAGCTGGTGCTCGACACCACCCCGTTCTACGCCGAGGGTGGTGGCCAGCAGCCCGACCAGGGGCTCATCACTGTGGGCGGCGGCCAGGTCGAGGTCTTCGACGTGCAGCAGCCGGTGCCCGGCCTGATCGTGCACCGGGCCAAGGTGGTGCGCGGCGAGGTGCGTTCCGGGGAGACCGGGTACGCCGAGATCGACGTGTCCCGCCGCCGGGCGATCTCCCGCTCGCACACCGCCACGCACCTGGTGCACCAGACGATGCGCAACTTCCTCGGTGAGTCGGCGACCCAGGCGGGTTCGCTGAACGCGCCGGGCCGGCTGCGGTTCGACTTCAACACCCCGACGGGTGTGGCGCCGAGCGTGCTGCACGACGTCGAGCAGCAGGTCAACGAGGTGCTGCTGGCCGACCTGGAGGTGCACGCGTTCGTCACCAGCCAGGAGGAGGCCCGGCGGATCGGGGCGATGGCCCTGTTCGGCGAGAAGTACGGCGAGCGGGTCCGGGTCGTCGAGGTCGGTGACTACGCCCGCGAGCTGTGCGGCGGCACGCACGTGGCCCGCTCCGCCCAGCTCGGCCTGGTGAAGATCCTCTCCGAGGCGTCGGTGGGTTCCGGGGTACGCCGGATCGAGGCGCTCGTCGGCATGGACGCGTTCGGCTTCCTGGCCCGTGAGCACCTGCTGGTGTCCCGGCTGGCCGAGCTGTTCCGGGTGCCGGGGGAGCAGGTCGCCGACCGGGTGGAGCAGACGGTCACCCAGCTGCGCGACGCGGAGAAGGAGCTGGAGAAGCTGCGCGCCCAGCTCGTGCTCGGCGGGGCCGGCGCCCTGGCGGCGCAGGCGAAGGACGTGCGCGGCGTCGCGTACGTCGGCACCGAGGCGCCGGAGGGCGCGGCGGCGAACGACGTGCGGACCCTCGCTCAGGAGATCCGGGGCCGGATCGACGCGGCCCGCCCGGCTGTGGTCGCGGTGGCCGCCCGGGCCAACGGCAAGGCGTCGCTCGTGGTGGCCGTCAACCAGGCCGCCCGGGGGCGGAACCTGAGCGCGAAGGACCTGGTCAAGGCGGCGTTCTCCGGCCGGGGTGGCGGTAGCGACGACCTGGCCCAGGGCGGCGGCCTGCCCGCGACGGAGGCGCCGAACCTGCTGGTCACCGTCGAGCGGGCGGTCGCCGGCACGGCATGAGCGAACGCACCGAGCGGAGCGAGGGCCGTGAGGGCATGCCCGGCCGGCACGGCATGAGCGAACGCACCGAGCGGAGCGAGGGCCGTGAGCGCATGCCCGGCTGGCACGGCATGAGTGCACGGATGTACGCCAGGGCGGACCACCCGGTCCGCCCTGGCCCGTACCGGCGGGGAGGTGTCCGCCCGTGAGTGAGCTGTCCCGTGGCGTCCGGCTGGGTGTCGACGTCGGCCAGGTCCGGGTGGGGGTGGCGCGCTGTGATCCGCACGGCATCCTCGCCACGCCCCTGGTGACGCTGGCCCGTGATCTGACCGCGGAACCGGACGCGGTGCCCGCCGACATGGCCGAGCTGGTCCGGCTCGCCGCCGAGCATGAGGCGGTGGGGATCGTGGTCGGGCTGCCGGTCAATCTCGCCGGGAAGCACGGCCCCGCGGCGCTGAACGTATCAGCATATGCCAGCCGATTGGCTGATGTAATGAGGCCGATTCCGGTGACGCTGACGGACGAGAGGATGTCTACCGTCGTCGCGAGTCGTAGGCTGGCCGAACGGGGCGTCCGGGGAAAGCGCCAACGAGCGGTGGTCGACCAGGCCGCCGCGGTGGAGATTCTGCAGAGCTGGCTGGACGCACAGCGGAGGCGGACGCAATGATCGACGATCTTGATCTGGGGTTCGACGAGCCGGACAGGGGGGAGAAGGGCCGGCACCGGCGCGGCGCGGTGCGCCGTCGCCAGGGCAAGTCCGGCGGCGGCCGGGGCAAGACCCTTCTCGCACTCGCTCTCGCGCTGGTCCTGCTGGGCGGCATCGGCGGCGGCGCGTTCTACGGCTTCGACCGGGTCCAGAACTACTTCGTCACACCCGACTACGACGGCTCCGGCACCGGCGAGGTGACCGTCGAGATCAAGCAGGGCGCGCTGATCGCCGACATGGCCGACGCGCTCGTCGCGGCCGACGTGGTGAAGAGCACCAAGGCGTTCATCGAGGCCGCCGAGGAGAACTCGCGCAGCAAGAACATCCAGCCCGGCACGTACAAGATGCGCAAGCAGATGAGCGGTGACGCGGCGGTCGTGGCCCTGCTGGACCTCAAGAACAAGATCGTCAACGGGATCACCATCCCCGAGGGCCTCACCGCGAAGACGGTCTACAAGCGGCTCTCCGAGAAGACCGACATCCCGGTCAAGGACTTCGAGGCCGCGGCGAAGGACCCGGAGGCGCTCGGCGTACCGGACTGGTGGTTCAAGCGTTCCGACGGCAAGAAGGTCAACCCGTCGATCGAGGGCTTCCTGTTCCCGGACACCTACGAAATCCCACCGAAGGCCACCGCCGAGACGGTGCTCAAGCTGATGGTGGACAACTTCCTCACCGTCACCTCCGGCATGCAGTACGCGGAGAAGGTGCAGAAAGATCGCGGCGGCATCACCCCGTACGAGGCGCTGATCGTCGCCTCGCTCGCGCAGGCCGAGGCCGGCAACAAGGCCGACCTGGGCAAGGTCGCCCGGGTGGCCTACAACCGGGTCTACGGCGAGTTCCCCTGCAACTGCCTGGAGATGGACGTCACGGTCAACTACTACCTGGAGCTGACCGGGCAGAAGACCAAGGCGTCCAAGGACATGACCGCCGCCGAGCTGGACAACCCGAAGAACCCGTACAACCGCAAGCTGCGCGGGCTGGTCCCCTCGCCGATCAACAACCCCGGCAAGGAGGCGCTGGAAGGCGCGCTGAGCCCGCCGGACGGCAAGTGGCTCTACTTCGTGGCGATCAGCAGGGACGGCCGGTCCGCGTTCGCCGAGACCTACGCCGAGCAGAAGCGCAACGAGCAGAAGGCCAGGGAGGCCGGGATCATCTGATGGCCGATCCTCGCCGCGCCGCGGTGGTCGGCAAGCCGATCGCCCACTCGATCTCCCCGGTGATCCACGCCGCCGGGTACGCGGCGGCCGGACTGACCGGCTGGTCGTACACCCGGATCGAAGCCGGCGCCGACGAGCTGCCCGGCCTGGTCGCGGGCCTCGGCCCGGAGTGGGCCGGCCTGTCCGTGACCATGCCGGGCAAGGAAGCGGCACTCGCCCTGGCCGACGAGGTCTCGCCGGTCGCCGCCGCGGTCGGCGCCGCCAACACGCTGGTACGCCGACAAGACGGCACGTGGTACGCGGACAACACCGACGTCACCGGCATGGTCGAGGTGCTCACCGGCGCCGGCTGCGTGGCCGGGGCGGTTGTCACCGTGCTCGGCGCGGGTGGCACCGCCCGGGCCGCGATCGCGGCGGCGGCTCGGATCGGGGCGGCCGAGGTGACAGTGGTGGCACGCCGGCCCGAGGCGGTCGACGAGCTGCGCCCGGTCGCGGCGGCGGCCGGGGTGCCGCTCGCAGGCGCCGAGTGGGACGGCGCACCCTCCCACGCCCGCGCCGACCTGGTGATCTCCACAGTGCCCAAGGGCGTCGCCGACCCCCTGGCTGACAACTTCGACTGGCGGCCGGAGTCGGTCTTCTTCGACGTGGTCTACGACCCGTGGCCCACGCCGCTCGCGGCGGCGGCGCTCGCCGCCGGATGCCGGGTGGTCTCCGGGCTGGACCTGCTGCTGGCCCAGGCGTTCGGCCAGTTCGAGCACTTCACCGGCGTCACCGCTCCACGCGCCGCGATGCGCGCCGCGCTGCCGGTGTAAGGAAGGGCCCCTTCTTAACGCCTCCGGTAGAGGAAGGGTCCCCTGTTAACACCTCACCCGTCGGGCGGCGGACCAGCGTACGGAGGTGGCCTGTCCGGTTGGCGGGACGCGGCGGGCGGCGTACGCCGGTGACCACCGGGCGTGACAGACTGACCGTCGTGTTGCGCTGGCTGACTGCAGGTGAATCGCATGGACCCGCCCTCGTCGCGATGCTGGAGGGCGTACCCGCCGGCATCGAGGTGACCACCGGGGAGATCTCCGGCGAGCTGGCCCGGCGCCGGCTCGGCTACGGCCGGGGTGCCCGGATGTCGTTCGAGCAGGACGAGGTCGAGATCATCGGCGGGCTCCGGCACGGGGTGACGCTCGGCAGCCCGGTGGCGATCCGGGTCGGCAACTCCGAGTGGCCCAAGTGGCGCACAGTGATGGCCGCCGACCCGGTCGACCCGGAGGAGCTGGCGAGCCAGGCCCGCAACGCGCCGCTGACCCGTCCCCGCCCGGGTCACGCCGACCTGGCCGGCATGCAGAAGTACGGGCACACCGACGCCCGGCCGATCCTGGAGCGCGCCAGCGCCCGGGAGACCGCCGCCCGGGTCGCGGTGGGCACCGTCGCCAAGGCGCTCGTACGCCAGGCGCTCGGCGTCGAGATCGTCTCCCACGTGGTCGAGCTGGGCCCGGTGGCGGTCAAGCCGGGGCTGCGCCCCACGCCGGAGGACGCCGCGCGCATCGACGCCGACCCGCTGCGCTGCCTCGACGCCGAGGCAAGCGCCCGGATGGTCGCCGAGGTCGACGCCGCGAAGAAGGCCGCCGACACGCTCGGCGGCGTGGTCGAGGTGCTCGCGTACGGGGTGCCGCCGGGCCTGGGCAGCCACGTGCAGTGGGACCGCAAGCTCGACGCCCGCCTCGCGACCGCGCTCATGTCGATCCAGGCGATCAAGGGCGTGGAGATCGGCGACGGCTGGCAGCAGGCCCGCTCGCGCGGATCGGAGGCGCACGACGAGATCGTGCCCACCGCCACCGGGGTGCGGCGGATCACCGACCGGGCCGGTGGCCTGGAGGGCGGCATCACCACGGGTGAGCCGCTTCGGGTGAAGGCGGCCATGAAGCCGATCTCGTCGCTGAACCGGGCGCTCGCCACCATCGACGTGACCACCGGCGAGCCGGCCACCGCGATCAACCAGCGCTCCGACGTGTGCGCGGTCCCGGCCGCTGCGGTGGTGGCCGAGGCGATGGTCGCGCTGGTGCTGGCCGAGGCGGCGGTGGAGAAGTTCGGCGGCGACTCGATTGCCGAGATGCGCCGCAACCTCAACGGTTACCTCGACAGCCTGGTGATCAAATGAGCACCCGGCCGGTCTGCGTGCTGGTCGGGGCGCCCGGCTCCGGCAAGACCACTGTCGGCACGGCGCTCGCCGAGGCGCTCGGCGTCGACTTCCGGGACACCGACGCCGACATCGAGAACCTCGCCGGCAAGCCCATCCCGGAGATCTTCGTGGACGAGGGCGAGGAGCACTTCCGTACCCTCGAACGGGCCGCCGTGGCGGCGGCGCTCGCGTCGCACGCGGGCGTGCTCGCGGTCGGCGGCGGCGCGGTCCTGGCCGAGGAGAACCGGGCCGCGCTGATCGGCCACACGGTGGTGCACCTGTCGGTGGAGCTGCCCGACGCGGTCAAGCGGGTCGGTCTGGGCGCCGGGCGGCCGCTGCTCGCGCTGAACCCGCGCGCCACGCTCAAGCACCTGATGGACCAGCGCCGCCCGCTCTACGCCGAGGTGGCGACCGCGACTGTGGTCACCGACGGGCGTACGCCGCAGGAGCTGGCCGAGGAGATCGCCGCCCTGCTCAAACCCTGACAACGCCCCGCCCCCGCCGTGTCCGGCTCCCTCGGTGGAACGCCGTGGGTGTCTCGCGGGCGTTGTGACACCCGTGGCGTTCCAGTCGGCGGGGATGCCGCGGATGAGTGGAACGCCGTGGGTGTCTCCCGAGCGTTGTGGCACCCGTGGCGTTCCAGTCGGCGTGGAGGACGCCGCTGGGTGGAACGCCATGGGCGGGTGAGAAGGCGCGCCGGTTAGGCGTTGGCCGCAGCGGCCCTGGCCGTCCGGCGTCCGGCGCGGCGGCGCCGGGCCGGTTCGGGCCGCCAGGTGGCGAGCAGCGCCAGCGCCAGCGCGATCTCGGCCAGGTCACCCAGGTAGTACATGAGCGTGGCCCCGGCCCGCAGCTCGGCGGCGGTGGCCGGCACGTCCACGAACAGCCCGGCGTAGAGCAACTGGGCGATGGTGGCGTGCGCGGCCACCCCGACCCCGATCACCACCAGCCGCACCGGTACGCGCGGGCGGTGCGGTCCCGGGTCCGGCCCGGCGATCGACCAGGCGAACAGGCAGCCGCTCAGCAGGAAGTGCAGGTTCACCAGCGTGTGCAGGACCGGGCTGTCCAGGGTGGCCCGGTACAGCGGGGTGAGGTAGAGCAGCCAGAGCCCGCCCGCGGTGAGCAGCAGGCCGGTCACCGGGTGGCCGAGCACCCGCGCTACCGGATGCCGCAGCAGGTGGACCAGGGCCCGGCCGGTACGCCGGTCCAGCGTGCGCAGCAGCAGCGTGACCGGTGCGCCGAGCACCAGCGCCAGCGGCGCGAGCATGCCGATCAGCAGGTGCTGCCACATGTGCCCGACGAAGTCGCCGGCCGGCCACAGCAGCCCGGTCACCAGCAGCAGCGCGCCCAGACCGAAGCTCGCGGTGCGGGCGTGCGGCCAGCCCGGCCCGCCCGGATCGCGCAGCCGCAGCGCGGCGGCCAGGTACGCCCAGAACAGCGCCACCGGGATCAGCGCGGTCGCCGGGAAGCCGCCGTCGACGTGCCCGGCGTGGGCCACTGTCACCGGCGCTCCGGCGGGCAGAGGTCCACCGCGCGGGCCCGGCGCTGGATCGCCCAGCCCACAGCGATCAGCACCACGCCGAGGGCGAGGAACCCGAGGTCCCACCAGAGCTGGTTCGGGCCGCCGCGGACGTGGTGGATGCCGAGCAGGTGGTGGTCGACGATGCCCTCGACCAGGTTGAACAGGCCCCAGCCGATCAGCGCCCAGCCCCACAGCATCGGCGAGCGCCACAGCCGGCCCCGCGAGTGGGTGACCCGGGAGTAGAGCAGGGCCAGACCGGTCAGCACCGCCACCCAGGTGACCACGTGGAACAGGCCGTCCCAGAGCGTGTTCATCTGCAACCCGGGCACGGTGTCCACCGGGTACTCACGCACGCCGATCCGGTCGCTGCCGGTGCTGCTGAGCATGTGGTGCCACTGGAGGACCTGGTGCAGGACGATGCCGTCGACGAAGCCGCCCAGCCCGACGCCGAGGATCGTGGCGGGCAGCCGGATGCTCGTCGCGGACTCCGGCCGGGTCGCGTGTGCCCTCGTCTCGCTCATTCCGGCCGCCCTACCCGCGGTGCGGCCGGGCAAACACCCAGGGAGTGGACAGTCGCCGCGCGGGGGCGGCGCGCTGGACTAGGCTGCCCGCGATGGACGAGGTGACCCGGATCCCGGTCGGCGGCGAGCGGCCGTACGACGTGCTCGTGGGACGTGACCTGCTGAACCCGCCGCCCCGGCTGCTGCCGGGCGCCGAGCGGGTGGCCTTCCTGCACGCGCCGCCGCTCAAGGCACTCGCCGACAGGCTCGCCGACGGTGTCCGCGAGGGCGGCGTGACGCCGCTGCTGATCGAGGTGCCGGACGCGGAGGCGGGCAAGCACGTCGACGTGGCGGCGGCCTGCTGGGACCGGCTCGGCGACGCCGGGTTCACCCGTACCGACGCGGTGGTCGGGGTGGGCGGCGGCGCGGTCACCGACCTGGCCGGGTTCGTCGCTGCCACCTGGCTGCGCGGCGTGCGCTGGGTGCCGGTCGCCACGTCGCTGCTCGGCATGGTCGACGCCGCAGTGGGCGGCAAGACCGGCATCAACACCGCCGCCGGCAAGAACCTGGTCGGCGCGTTCCACCCGCCGGCCGGCGTGCTGGCCGACCTGGCGACTCTGGACAGCCTGCCCCCGGCCGACCTGGCCGCCGGGATGGCCGAGGTGGTCAAGTGCGGTTTCATCGCCGACCCGGTCATCCTCGACCTGGTCGAGGACGACCCGGCCGCCGCGCTGGACCCGGCCGGGCCGGTGCTGCGGGAACTGGTCGAACGCGCGGTCCGCGTGAAGGCCGGCGTGGTCGCCGGGGACCTGCGCGAATCCGGGGTACGCGAGGTGCTCAACTACGGGCACACGCTGGCGCACGCGATCGAGAAGGTGGAGGGCTACCGCTGGCGGCACGGTCACGCGGTGGCGGTCGGCCTGGTGTACGCCGCCACGCTGGCCCGGCTCGCCGGCCGGCTCGACGCGGCCGACGCCGAGCGGCACCGCCGGGTGCTGGCCGCGCTCGACCTGCCCACCGGCTACCGGGCCGACGCCTGGCCGGAGCTGCTCGCCGCGATGCGGGTGGACAAGAAGGCCCGGGGCAGCCGGCTGCGGTTCGTGGTGCTCGACGGGCTCGCCCGCCCGGCGATCATGGAGGCGCTGCCGGACGACCTGCTCGCCGCCGCGTACGCGGAGATCAGCTCGTGAGGGTGTACGTGCTCAACGGGCCGAACCTGGGCCGGCTCGGCACCCGCCAGGTCGACGTGTACGGGGTGACCAGCTACGCCCAGCTCGTGGCCGACTGTGAACGGCACGGCCGGGAGCTGGGCCTGGACGTGGTGGTCCGGCAGACCGACGCCGAGCACGAGATGCTCGCCTGGCTGCACGAGGCGGCCGACGAGGCGGCGGCGGTGGTGCTGAACCCCGCGGCCTGGTCGCACTACTCGATCGCGGTCCGGGACGCCTGCGCCATGCTGCGCGGCCCCCTGGTCGAGGTGCACATCTCCAACATCCACGCCCGGGAGGAGTTCCGGCACCACTCGGTGGTCTCCGCGGTGGCCACCGGCGTGATCTGCGGCCTGGGCGTGGACGGCTACCGGCTGGCGCTGCACCACCTGGCCGCCTGGCTCGCCGCAGGAGCCTGAGCCGGTCCGTTCCGTGGCGCGAGTCCGATTCGACAGAGCGAGTAGACTTGGCCGGTCTGTCCGCCAATTGATGATCAAGGCAGGAAATGGCCACCACCAACGACCTGAAGAACGGCCTGGTACTCAACCTGGACGGCGAGCTGTGGGCCGTCGTCGAGTTCCAGCACGTCAAGCCCGGTAAGGGTGGTGCCTTCGTGCGCACCACGCTGAAGAACGTGCTGTCCGGCAAGGTGGTCGACAAGACCTTCAACGCGGGCACCAAGGTCGAGACCGCGACCGTGGACAAGCGCACCATGCAGTACCTGTACGCCGACGGCGAGGACTACGTCTTCATGGATCTGGAGACGTTCGACCAGATCACCGTCCCCGGCGGCACCGTCGGCGAGGCCGCCAACTACCTCCTCCCCGAGGCCGAGGCGACCGTCGCCACCCACGAGAGCGTGCCGCTGTACATCGAGCTGCCGACCTCGGTCGTGCTCGAGGTCACCTACACCGAGCCGGGCCTGCAGGGCGACCGCTCGACCGGCGGCAACAAGCCGGCCACCGTCGAGACCGGCGCGACCGTGCAGGTGCCGCTGTTCATCACCACCGGTGAGAAGATCAAGGTCGACACCCGCGACGGCCGTTACCTCGGCCGAGCCTGATGGCCGAGGGCCCCAAGCAGCAGATGCCGGCGCGCCGCAAGGCGCGCAAGCGGGCGCTGGACGTGCTCTTCGAGGCCGACCTGCGGGACCGCCCGCCGGTCGAGGTGCTCGCCGGTTACCTGGAACGGATCGAGCAGCCGCGCCCCGACCACCTCGGCTACGCGGTCGGGCTGGTCGAGGGCGTGGCGGCGCACCTCGACCGGATCGACGAGACGATCGCCAGCTACGCCGAGGGGTGGACGCTGGAGCGCATGCCGGTGGTCGACCGCAACCTGGCCCGGATCGCCGTGTACGAGCTGCTCTACGTCGACGAGATCGACGACGCGGTGGCGATCAGCGAGGCCGTGGAGCTGGCCCGGCAGATGTCGACCGACGACTCGCCCCGCTTCCTCAACGGCATCCTCGGCCGGATCGCCGAGTACGCCACGCGCTGACGCGCCGCAACGACGAAGGGCCCGCGCCGACCGGCACGGGCCCTTTCGTCGTACGGGGGATGTCAGGACGCGAAGAACGCCCGCGGGTCGGCGACCAGCACGCCGTGCTCGGTCAGCCGCTCGATCAGGCCCGACGGCGAGGCGTCGTAGACGATCGCGAGGGCGCGCAGGTCGTCGGCGCGGATCGAGAGCACCCGGCCGTTGTAGTCGCCGCGCTGCTGCTGGATGGCGCGCGCGTAGCGGGCCACGTACGCGAGGTCCTCGGAGGCCTCGTCGTAGAGCCGCTCCAGGTCCAGGACGATCTTGCTGGTGGGCTCGTGACGCACCCCGCTGCCGTCGGGCAGCAGCTCCGAGACGGGAACGCGGTAGAAGTCGGCCAGCTCCGCCAGGCGGGACACGGTGACGGCGCGGTCGCCGCGCTCGTACGAGCCGACCACCACGGCCTTCCACCGCCCGTTCGACTTCTCCTCCACCCCCTGCAGGGACAGGCCCTGCTGCTGGCGGATGGAGCGCAGGCGGGCGCCCAGCGACTTGGCGTATTCAGAGGGCATTCGGACACTCCCAGTGCTGTTCGGGTTCCCCGAGCTATCGCTACGGAGCGTGACGGTACGGGGATTGCGACATGTGGTCAAGTGTTGCCGTCCACCGGGTCCGGCACCCAGGTGTGGCTTGTCCCCATTTCTCCGGGCTGACCAGCAGGTCAGGACCGGCGGCGGGCAGCCCGGTGACCGCTGGTAACGTGGCGTGAAGCCCCGGTCCGGGCCCCGCGCGGGCCTGCCGGAGCAGACCAGACGTCCTTTAACGACCCGTCCCGTGAGGCGGGGAAGGAGGTCCGCCGTGGCCTACCCACCGGCTGCCCACTCGTCGCCGCCGCGACAACCCTCGGTGAAGGTGATCCTCGCCGCAGCGGACGTGTCGCGGGTGGTCGACCGCATCGCCCACCAGATCCTGGAGAAGACCCAGGGCGCCGCCGACACCGTGCTGCTCGGCATCCCGACCCGGGGCGTGCCGCTCGCCCACCGCCTCGCGGCCCGGATCAGCACCTTCGAGGACGTCACAGTCCCGGTCGGCGTGCTCGACATCACGCTCTACCGCGACGACCTGCGCCGGCACGCCACCCGCGCGGTCGGCCCGACCGACCTGCCGCCCGGCGGGATCGACGGCAAGCGGGTGATCTTCGTCGACGACGTGCTGTTCTCCGGCCGCACCGTGCGGGCCGCGCTGGACGCGCTCAGCGACGTCGGCCGGCCGGCGTCCGTGCAGCTCGCGGTCCTCGTCGACCGCGGTCACCGCCAGCTGCCGATCCGCGCCGACTACGTCGGCAAGAACATCCCCACCGCGCTGGCCGAGAACGTCAAGGTCACCCTCGCCGAGACCGACGGCAGTGACGAGGTACGGCTGTACGGAGGCTCACTGTGAGCGCGAGGAGCGCAGCGAAGCGGAGCCCCGCAGTCGCGAACGAAAGGCGGCGACACGCATGATCCGGCACCTGCTCTCCGGCGCCGATCTGGACGCCGGCACCGCCACCCTGGTCCTGGACACCGCCGCGGAGATGGCGACGGTGGCCGGCCGCGAGGTCAAGAAGCTGCCCGCGCTGCGCGGGCGCACCGTGGTCAACCTCTTCTACGAGGACTCCACCCGCACCCGGATCTCGTTCGAGGCGGCCGCCAAGCGGCTCAGCGCCGACGTGATCAACTTCTCCGCCAAGGGCTCCAGCGTGGCCAAGGGGGAGAGCCTGAAGGACACCGCGCTCACGCTCCAGGCCATGGGCGCGGACGCGGTCGTCGTCCGGCATCCCGCCTCCGGCGCGCCGCACCGGCTCGCCGAGTGGGTGGACGGATCGGTGGTCAACGCCGGTGACGGCACCCACGAGCACCCCACCCAGGCGCTGCTCGACGCGTACACGATGCGGTCCCGGCTGGGCCGCCTCGACGGCCTGCACGTGGCGATCGTCGGCGACGTGCTGCACTCCCGGGTGGCCCGCTCCAACGTGCTGCTGCTGTCCACCCTCGGCGCGAAGGTGACACTGGTCGGCCCGCCCACCCTCATCCCGGTCGACATCGCCGCCGCCCTGGCCACCGGCACCGACGTCTGTTACGACCTCGACGCCGTTCTCCCAGATGTGGACGTGGTGATGATGCTGCGGGTGCAGCGCGAGCGGATGGGTGACTCCTACTTCCCGTCGGCCCGCGAGTACGCCCGACGCTACGGGCTCGACGGGCCGCGCATGCGCCGGCTGCCCGAGCACGCGATCGTCATGCACCCCGGCCCGATGAACCGGGGCATGGAGATCACGCCCGAGGTGGCCGACTCGCCCCGCTCCACCATCGTCGAACAGGTCGCCAACGGGGTCTCCGTGCGGATGGCCGTGCTCTACCTGCTGCTCGGAGGGAACAACCGGTGACCGCGTACCTCATCACAGGCGTCAGCATCGTCGGCGGCGAGCCGACCGACCTGCTCATCCGCGACGGCGTGGTGGCCGGGACGGGCCGCGGGCTCGCCGCGGACGACGCCACAGTCATCGACGCGACCGGCCTGGTCGCGCTGCCCGGCCTGGTCGACCTGCACACCCACCTGCGCGAGCCCGGCCGGGAGGACGCCGAGACGGTCGAGTCCGGTTCCCGGGCGGCGGCACTCGGCGGCTACACGGCGGTGTGCGCGATGGCGAACACCTCCCCGGTGGCCGACACCGCGGGCGTGGTGGAGCAGGTCTGGCGGCTCGGCCGGGAGGCCGGCCTGGTCGACGTGCAGCCGATCGGCGCGGTCACCGTCGGGCTGGCCGGCGAGCGCCTGGCCGAGCTGGGCGCGATGGCCGACTCGGCCGCCGGGGTGCGGATCTTCTCCGACGACGGGCACTGCGTGTCCGACCCGAGGCTGATGCGCCGGGCGCTGGAGTACGTCAAGGCGTTCGACGGCGTGATCGCCCAGCACGCCGAGGAGCCCCGGCTGACCGAGGGCGCGCAGATGCACGAGGGCGAGGTGTCCACCCGCCTCGGCCTGACCGGCTGGCCGGCCGTCGCCGAGGAGGCGATCATCGCCCGGGACGTGCTGCTGGCCGAGCACGTCGGCAGCCGGCTGCACGTCTGCCACGTCTCCACCGCCGGCAGCGTCGAGGTGCTGCGTCAGGCCAAGGCGCGCGGGGTACGGGTCACCGCCGAGGTGACGCCGCATCACCTGCTGCTGACCGACGAGAAAGCGGAGAGCTACGACCCGGTCTTCAAGGTCAACCCGCCGCTGCGCACCGCCACCGACATCGCCGCGCTGCGGGAGGCGCTGGCTGAGGGCGTGATCGACATCATCGCCACCGACCACGCGCCGCACGCCGTGGAGGACAAGGAGTGCGAGTGGGCGTACGCCAGGCCGGGCATGCTCGGCCTGGAGACGGCGCTGTCGATCGCGCTCGACGTGTTCGGCCCCCGCTGGGACCTGATCGCCGAGCGGATGTCCCGCACGCCGGCCCGGATCGCCGGGCTGGCCGGGCACGGCCTCGACCCGGCGCCCGGCGTACCGGCCAACCTGACCCTGGTCGACCCGGCCGCCCGGCGCGTCGTCGAACCGGCGGAGCTGGCCAGTCGCAGTCGCAACACCCCGTACGCCCGCATGACGCTGCCGGGTCGCATCGTGGCGACCTTCCTGCGTGGCGAGCCGACGGTCCTGGACGGAAAGGCTGTCAAGTGAGCGCGAGGAACGCAGCGGAGCGGAGTCCCGCAGTCGCGAACGAAAGGCGGGCCCGGTAATGGTGAAGCGTAGATCGGCGATCCTCGTCCTGGAGGACGGGCGCACGTTCCACGGCGAGGCGTACGGCAGCGTCGGGGAGACCTTCGGCGAGGCCGTCTTCAACACCGGCATGACCGGCTACCAGGAGACGCTCACCGACCCCTCGTACCACCGGCAGGTGGTGGTGCAGACCGCGCCGCACATCGGCAACACCGGCGTCAACAGCGAGGACGACGAGTCCGACCGGATCTGGGTGGCCGGGTACGTGGTGCGCGACCCGGCCCGGATCAGCTCCAACTGGCGGGCCGGCGGCGGCCTGGAGGACCGGCTCGCCGCCGAGGGCGTCGTCGGCATCAGCGGCGTGGACACCCGGGCGCTGACCCGGCACCTGCGCGAGCGCGGCGCGATGCGGGTCGGCATCTCCAGCGTCGAGGACGACCCGGCCGCCCTGCTGGAGCGGGTCCGCCGCTCGCCGCAGATGGTCGGCGCGAACCTGTCCGACGAGGTGACCACCGCCAAGCCGTACGTCGTCGAGGCGGAAGGCGAGCACCGGTTCACGGTGGCCGCGGTGGACCTGGGCATCAAGCGCAACGTGCCGCGGCGGCTCGCCGCCCGCGGCGTCACCACCCACGTGCTCCCAGCCGGGTCGACTATCGAGGACCTGCTCGCCACCGGCGCGGACGCGGTCTTCTTCTCGCCCGGCCCGGGCGACCCGGCGACCGCCGACGGCCCGGTGGCGCTGGCCCGGGAGGTGCTGACCCGGCGGATCCCGCTGTTCGGCATCTGCTTCGGCAGCCAGATCCTCGGCCGGGCGCTCGGCTTCGGCACCTACAAGCTCGGGTACGGCCACCGCGGCATCAACCAGCCGGTGCTCGACCGGGCCACCGGCAAGGTCGAGGTGACCAGCCACAACCACGGCTTCGCGGTGCAGGTGCCGGGCGCCGGGGACGGCGCCGTGGTGCCGGATCAGGTGATCCAGACCGAGTTCGGCGGCGTCCAGGTGTCACACGTCTGCCTCAATGACAACGTGGTCGAGGGGCTGCGAGCCGTGGACGTGCCCGCCTTCACCGTCCAGTACCACCCCGAGGCGGCGGCCGGCCCGCACGACGCGGACTACCTCTTCGACCGTTTCGCAGAGCTGATCGAGGGGCGCAAGAATGCCTAAGCGGACCGACCTCAAGCATGTCCTGGTGATCGGCTCCGGGCCGATCGTGATCGGACAGGCCTGCGAGTTCGACTACTCCGGCACCCAGGCCTGCCGCGTGCTGCGCAGCGAGGGGATCCGGGTCAGCCTGGTCAACTCCAACCCGGCGACGATCATGACGGACCCGGAGTTCGCCGACGCCACGTACGTCGAGCCGATCACC
Organism: Micromonospora sp. RV43; assembly: GCF_001029515.1. NCBI lineage: Bacteria > Bacillati > Actinomycetota > Actinomycetes > Micromonosporales > Micromonosporaceae > Micromonospora > Micromonospora sp. RV43. Next base: position 18,635 of record NZ_LEKG01000062.1, read on the forward strand.
CCGGAGTTCGTCGAGCTGGTCATCGCCAAGGAGCGTCCCGACGCGCTGCTGCCGACGCTCGGCGGGCAGACCGCGCTGAACACCGCTGTCGCGCTGCACGAGGCGGGCGTGCTGGAGAAGTACGGCGTCGAGCTGATCGGCGCGAACATCGAGGCGATCAACCGGGGCGAGGACCGGCAGCTGTTCAAGGAGATCGTCGCGAAGGCCGGCGTACGGCTGGGCCTGGACGATCCGTCCGCGCTGGTGCCGCGCTCGCGGGTCTGCCACTCGATGGACGAGGTCCGCGAGACGGTCGCCGACCTGGGCCTGCCGGTGGTCATCCGGCCGTCGTTCACCATGGGCGGCCTCGGTTCCGGCATGGCGCACACCGACGAGGACCTGGAGCGCATCGCCGGTTCCGGCTTGGCGGCCAGCCCGGTGCACGAGGTGCTCATCGAGGAGAGCGTGCTCGGCTGGAAGGAGTACGAGCTCGAACTGATGCGCGACCGCCATGACAACGTGGTGGTGGTCTGCTCGATCGAGAACGTCGACCCGATGGGTGTGCACACCGGCGACAGCGTCACCGTCGCGCCGTCGATGACGCTCACCGACCGGGAGTACCAGCGGCTGCGTGACCTCGGCATCGCGGTGCTGCGCGAGGTCGGTGTGGACACCGGCGGCTGCAACATCCAGTTCGCGGTGAACCCGGCCGACGGCCGGATCGTCGTGATCGAGATGAACCCGCGGGTGTCGCGTTCCTCCGCGCTGGCGTCGAAGGCCACCGGCTTCCCGATCGCGAAGATCGCCGCGAAGCTCGCCATCGGCTACACGCTCGACGAGATCCCCAACGACATCACGCTGAAGACGCCCGCCGCGTTCGAGCCGACGCTCGACTACGTGGTGGTGAAGATCCCCCGGTTCGCGTTCGAGAAGTTTCCCGGCGCCGACCCGGAGCTGACCACCACGATGAAGTCGGTGGGCGAGGCGATGAGCCTGGGCCGCAACTTCACCGAGGCGCTGAACAAGGCGATGCGCTCGATGGAAACCAAGTCATCCGGTTTCTGGACCACTCCGGACCCGGAGGGCGCGACGAAGGAGAACACCCTCGCGGCGCTGCGCACGCCGCACGACGGCCGGCTCTACACGGTCGAGCGGGCGCTGCGTCTCGGCGCGTCGATCGCCGAGGTGTCCGAGGCGTCCGGCGGCATGGACCCGTGGTTCCTGGACCAGATCGCCTCGCTGGTCGAGCTGCGCGCCGAGATCGTGGACGCGCCGGTGCTCGACGCCGCCCTGCTGCGCCGGGCCAAGCGGGCCGGCCTGTCCGACCGGCAGCTCGCCGCGCTGCGTCCCGAGCTGGCCGCCGAGGACGGCGTCCGGACGCTGCGGCACCGGCTCGGCGTCCGGCCGGTCTACAAGACGGTGGACACCTGCGCGGCCGAGTTCGAGGCGACCACGCCGTATCACTACTCGACCTACGACTCGGAGACCGAGGTGGCGCCCTCGGCCCGGCCGAAGGTGCTCATCCTGGGCTCCGGGCCGAACCGGATCGGGCAGGGCATCGAGTTCGACTACTCGTGCGTGCACGCGGTCCAGGCGTTGCGGGACGTGGACTACGAGACCGTCATGGTCAACTGCAACCCGGAGACCGTCTCCACCGACTACGACACCGCCGACCGGCTCTACTTCGAGCCGCTGACGTTCGAGGACGTGCTGGAGGTCTGGCACGCCGAGGACTCCTCCGGCAAGGAGGCGGGCGGCCCCGGTGTCATCGGGGTGATCGTGCAGCTCGGCGGGCAGACCCCGCTGGGCCTGGCGCAGCGGCTCAAGAACGCCGGGGTGCCGATCGTCGGCACCTCCCCGGAGTCGATCCACCTGGCCGAGGAGCGCGGCGCGTTCGGCGCGGTGCTGGCCCGGGCCGGGCTGCGCGCGCCCGCGCACGGCATGGCCACCTCGTACGACGAGGCGAAGGCGATCGCCGACGAGATCGGGTACCCGGTGCTGGTCCGCCCCTCGTACGTGCTCGGCGGGCGCGGCATGGAGATCGTGTACGACGACGCCACGCTGCGCGACTACATCGGCCGGGCCACCGCCATCTCGCCGGACCGGCCGGTGCTGGTGGACCGGTTCCTGGACGACGCCATCGAGATCGACGTGGACGCGCTCGTGGACGCCGACGGCGACGTCTACCTGGGCGGCGTGATGGAGCACATCGAGGAGGCCGGCATCCACTCCGGCGACTCGTCCTGCGCGCTGCCGCCGATCACCCTGGCCGGCTCGCACCTGGCCCAGGTGCGGCACTACACCGAGCAGATCGCCCGCGGCGTCGGGGTGCGCGGCCTGCTCAACGTCCAGTACGCGCTGCAGGGCGACATGCTCTACGTGCTGGAGGCCAATCCGCGCGCCTCCCGGACCGTACCGTTCGTCTCGAAGGCCACTGCGGTGCCGCTGGCGAAGGCGGCGGCCCGGATCGCGCTCGGCGCCACCGTCGCGCAGCTGCGCGCCGAGGGGATGCTGCCGCCCACCGGCGACGGCGGCACCATGCCGGCCGACGCGCCGATCGCGGTCAAGGAGGCGGTGCTGCCGTTCAAGCGGTTCCGCACCCCGTCCGGCAAGGGCATCGACGTGCTGCTCGGCCCGGAGATGAAGTCCACCGGCGAGGTGATGGGCATCGACACCGGCTTCGGCCAGGCGTTCGCCAAGTCGCAGGCCGCCGCGTACGGGTCGCTGCCGACCGCCGGGAAGATCTTCGTCTCGGTCGCCAACCGGGACAAGCGCGGCATGATCTTCCCGATCAAGCGCCTGGCCGACCTGGGCTTCGAGATCGTGGCCACCACCGGCACGGCCGAGGTGCTGCGCCGGCACGGCATCGCCTGCGAGCAGATCCGCAAGCACTACGAGTCGGGTGAGGGCGCGGACGCGGTCTCGCTGATCCTCGGCGGGGACGTGGCGCTGGTGGTGAACACGCCACAGGGTTCCGGGGCGAGCGCCCGTTCCGACGGGTACGAGATCCGCAGCGCGGCGGTGAGCGTGGACATCCCGTGCGTCACCACCGTTCCCGGCGCCGCAGCCGCCGTCATGGGCATCGAGGCCCGCATCCGGGGCGACCTGAAGGTCCGCCCGCTGCAGGATCTCCACGCCGCCCTCCGGGCGGGCGAGTGACCCCGCGCCTCCACACGCCGATCATGAGGTTGGCGGCGGATTTGGAGATCCACATCGCCGTCAACCTCATGATCAACGGGGAAACCGGGCGGGCCGGGGGAACCGGGCGGGGGGCCGGGGCGTGATCTTCGAGAAGGTGGTGCGGCCCCGGCTGTTCTCGCTCGCGGGCGGGGACGCGGAGGGGGCGCACGAGTGGACGCTGGCGCGGCTGGCCGCGGTGTCCCGGCAGCCGGCGGTCCTCGCCGCGCTGCGGGCGGCGTACTTCCGGTCGGCGCCGCGCACCGTGTTCGGGGTGCGCTTCCCCAACCCGGTCGGGCTGGCGGCCGGGATGGACAAGAACGGACTCGCGCTGCCGGCCTGGCCGGCACTGGGCTTCGGCTTCGTCGAGGTCGGCACCGTGACCGCGCACGCCCAGCCGGGCAACCCCCGGCCCCGGCTGTTCCGGCTGCGCGACAGCGAAGCCGTGATCAACCGGATGGGCTTCAACAACGCCGGTGCCGAGGCGCTGGCGGACCGGCTGGCCGCGTTGCCGCGCCCGCTCGGCGTGCCGCTGGGCATCTCGCTCGGCAAGTCCAAGGTGACCCCGCTGGACGAGGCGGTCGAGGACTACCTCGCCTCGTACCGGGCGCTCAAGGATCACGGCGACTACTTCGCGGTGAACGTGTCCTCACCGAACACCCCCGGGCTGCGGTCGCTTCAGGACCGGTCCCATCTGGACGCGTTGCTCGCCGCGCTGGTGGGGGAGAAGCCGGTGCTGGTGAAGATCGCCCCGGACCTGACCGAGCCGGCCGTGGCCGAGCTGCTGGAGGTGTGCCTCGACCGGGGCGCGGCCGGGGTCATCGCCACCAACACCACACTCGCCCGGGACGGGCTCGCCCCGGCCGACCGGGAGCGCGCCGCCGAGGCCGGCGGGCTGTCCGGCCGGCCGCTGACCGCCCGGGCCCGGGAGATGGTCGCCTTCGTGCACCGGGAGACCGGCGGCCGGCTGCCGGTGATCGGCGTGGGCGGCATCCTGCACCCCGACGACGCCACACGCATGTTCGACGCCGGCGCCTCCCTGCTCCAGCTCTACACCGGCTTCATCTACCGGGGCCCCGCCCTCACCCGAGCCATCACAACCCGAACCTGACCCGCGCGATCTTGCAGTTCCGGCCCCGGCACACCACCCCATTCCGGGCGCTGCCGGGGCGGCAACTGCAAGATCGCGGGGGAGAGGGTCGAAGGAGGAGACGTGACGCCCGAGGAGATCCTGGAAGCCGACCGGCGGCACGTGTGGCACCCGTACGCCCCGATGCCCGGCGCCGGCGCGCCCTACGTGGTCGACAGCGCCGCGGGGGTGCGGCTGCGGCTCGCGGACGGGCGGGAGCTGGTCGACGGGATGTCGTCGTGGTGGGCGGCGATCCACGGCTACCGGCACCCGGTGCTCGACGCCGCGGTGACCGACCAGCTCGGGCGGATGAGCCACGTCATGTTCGGCGGGCTCACCCACGAGCCCGCCGTACGCCTGGCGCGCACGCTCGTCGAGCTGACCCCGGACGGCCTGGAACACGTCTTCCTGGCCGACTCCGGCTCGGTGAGCGTCGAGGTGGCGGTGAAGATGTGCCTGCAGTACCAGCGGGCGCTGGGACGCCCGCAGCGACGCCGGCTGGGCACCTGGCGGGGCGGCTACCACGGCGACACGTTCCACCCGATGAGCGTCTGCGACCCGGAGGGTGGCATGCACCATCTCTGGGGCGACGTGCTGCCCCGGCAGGTGTTCGCGCCGGTGCCGCCGCCCGGCTTCGACGCGGCGCCGGACCCGGCGTACGAGGCGGCGCTGGTGGAGGCGGTGGAGCGGCACGCCGACGAGCTGGCCGCGGTGATCGTCGAGCCGGTCGTCCAGGGCGCCGGGGGGATGCGGTTCCACCACCCGCACTATCTGCGCGTGCTGCGCGAGGTGACCCGGCGGCACGGCATCCTGCTGGTGTTCGACGAGATCGCCACCGGCTTCGGCCGGACCGGCCGGATGTTCGCCGCCGAGCACGCCGGCGTCACCCCGGACGTGCTCTGCGTCGGCAAGGCGCTCACCGGCGGGTACCTGACGCTCGCCGCGGCGCTGTGCACGCCCGAGGTGGCGCGGGCCATCTCCGCCGACGGGGTGCTGGCGCACGGGCCGACGTTCATGGGCAACCCGCTCGCCTGCGCCGTCGCCAACGCCTCCCTGGACCTCCTGCGGGCCGGGGACTGGGCGGGACGGGTGACGGGCATCGCCGAGGGCCTGCGGGCCAGCCTGGCGCCGTTGCGGGACGCGCCCGGTGTGGCCGACGTACGCGTGCTCGGCGCGATCGGGGTGGTGCAGCTCGACCACGAGGTGGACCTGCCCCGGGCGACCGCCGCCGCGGTGGCCGAGGGGGTGTGGCTGCGCCCGTTCCGGGATCTCGTCTACACGATGCCGCCGTACGTCTGCGACGCCGCGGACGTGGCGCGGATCGCGGCCGGGGTGGCCGCGGCGGTCAAGGCCGGCTGAGCCCGGCCGGTTCGACAGGGCGCGACGGGAGGCCCGTCGCCGGACACGCCAGGCGGCCCGGAGCCGCCGGGAGAGGGAGAGACGCATGGAGACGTTCGGCGCCCGTCTGCACCGGGCCGTGGCGGAACGAGGGCCGCTCTGCGTGGGGATCGACCCGCACCCCGGGTTGCTGACCGCCTGGGGCCTGTCCGACGACGTGGCGGGCCTGGAGCGGTTCTGCGCCACCGTGGTGGAGGCGATCGGTGACCGGGTCGCCGTGGTCAAGCCGCAGTCGGCGTTCTTCGAGCGCTTCGGCGCCCGGGGCGTCGGCGTGCTTGAGTCAACTATCCGACAGTTGCGAGATTTGGGAGCGCTCACTCTGCTCGACGTCAAGCGAGGTGACATCGGCTCTACCGTCGCCGCGTACGCCTCGGCGTACCTCGATCCATCCAGCCCTCTGTATGTCGACGCGGTCACCGCGAGCCCCTACCTGGGAGTAGGTTCGCTCGCCCCGATGTTCTCCACCGCCGCCGAGCACGGTGGCGGGGTCTTCGTCCTGGCGCTCACCTCCAACCCGGAGGGTGCCTCCGTGCAGCGCGCCGTGGGCGCCGGCGGGCGCACCGTCGCGCAGACTGTGATCGACGAGATTTCCCAGCTCAACCGCGGTGCGGAGCCACTCGGCAGCTTCGGTCTGGTGGTCGGCGCGACAGTCGGTGAGACGGGTCACGATCTGGACTCGGTCAACGGTCCGCTGCTCGCGCCGGGGCTGGGCGCGCAGGGCGGAACGCCCGCCGGGTTGCGTACCGTGTTCGGCGCCGCGCTGCCGTGGGTGCTGCCGTCGTACTCCCGGGAGGTGCTCGGCGCGGGCCCCGACCCGGCCGGCCTGCGGGCCGCCACCGAGCGGGTGCTGGCCGACTGCCGGGCCGCCCTGGGCACGGCGGACTGACTGACGGCTCGGTCACTTTGGGTTGATCATCGCGCGTCCACGTTGCCGAAATCTCCGTTGACCGCTAGTTTTCCCCGCGCTGGGAACCACGGACCCCTTTGGTTGCCAGCGACACCACGTTTCACAGATGCGGTGGGGCGCTCAGCCCGCCGTACTAGGGACCTGAGGAGAACTGGTGCCGCTCCCGTCACTGACCCCCGAGCAGCGCGCTGCCGCGCTGGAGAAGGCCGCGGAGATCCGCAAGGCCCGCGCTGAGCTGAAGGAGCAGCTCAAGCAGGGCAAGACCACCCTCGCCACCGTCCTCGAGCGGGCCGAGTCCGACGACGTCGTGGGCAAGCTGAAGGTTTCGGCCGTGCTCCAGGCGATGCCGGGCATCGGCAAGATCCGGGCCACCCAGATCATGGAGAAGCTCAAGATCGCGGACAGCCGTCGCCTGCGCGGCCTCGGCGAGCAGCAGCGCAAGGCTCTGCTCGGAGAGTTCGCCGCCAACTGAACGGCCCGCCGTGTAGAAACAAGCGGTGAGCACGGATGACGAGGCGCGCTCGGCGGCTCGGCTCACTGTCCTGTCCGGTCCCTCCGGGGCCGGCCGGAGCAGTGTCGTCGAGGCGGTCCGGGCGCGCCTTGCGTCTGTCTGCGTGCCGGTGGTCGCCACCACCCGCCCACCCCGTCCGGACGAGCGTGACGGCGTCGACCGCGTCTTCCTCGACGCGCCCGGCTTCGACCGGCTGATCGCCGCCGGGGAGCTGCTGGAGTGGTGCCGGATCGGGCCGTACCGCCGGGGGGTGCCCCGGGCCGAGGTGCGGGCGCGGCTCGCGGAGGGACGGCCGGTGCTGCTGCCGCTGGACCTGGCCGGCGCGCTGGCGGTACGGGTGGCGGCGCCCGGCGCCCGGCTGGTGCTGCTCGCGCCCCCGGCGTACCGGGCCGACCCGGACGTCGCGGCCATCTTCGCCCATGCCGTGGCACACGACCACACCGAGCGCGCCGCGGCGGAGCTGGTAGGATTGCTCGGTTCGTCCTTCCTGGCTCCGGCCCGACCGCCCGCGGGCGGCGCACGAGACGCAGAGGTTTAATTCGTGGGATCCATCGCCACCAACCCCGAGGGCATCACCAACCCGCCGATCGACGAGCTGCTCGAGATGACCACCTCGAAGTACGCGCTGGTCATCTTCGCCGCCAAGCGCGCCCGTCAGGTCAACGCCTACTACAGCCAGCTCGGTGAGGGCCTCCTGGAGTACGTCGGCCCGCTGGTGGAGACCACCCCGCAGGAGAAGCCGCTCTCCATCGCCATGCGCGAGATCAACGCGGGCCTGCTCACCGCCGAGCCGACCGACCAGCCGTAACCCCGCCAGCGCCGATGCCCGCCGAGATCGTCCTCGGGGTCGGCGGCGGCATCGCCGCCTACAAGGCGTGTGAGCTGCTCCGGCTCTTCACCGAGTCGGGTCACCGGGTCCGGGTGGTGCCGACCGCCTCGGCGCTCCGCTTCGTCGGGGCGCCGACCTGGGCCGCCCTGTCCGGCCGGCCGGTCGCCGACGACGTCTGGTCCGACGTGCACGAGGTGCCGCACGTGCGGCTCGGGCAGCACGCCGACCTGGTCGTGGTCGCCCCGGCCACCGCCGACCTGCTCGCCAAGGCCGCCCACGGCCTCGCCGACGACCTGCTCACCAACACGCTGCTGACCGCCCGCTGCCCGGTGCTGCTGGCCCCGGCCATGCACACCGAGATGTGGGAGCACCCGGCGACCGTCGCGAACGTGGCCACGCTGCGCTCGCGGGGCGTCCGCGTGATCGAACCGGCCGTGGGCCGGCTCACCGGGCGGGACACCGGCAAGGGCCGCCTGCCCGACCCGGCGGAGATCTTCGCGGTGGCCCGCCGGGCCCTGGCCCGCGGCGTCGAGGCCGAGGCCGATCTGGCCGGCCGGCACGTGGTGGTCACCGCCGGGGGCACCCGCGAGCCGCTGGACCCGGTCCGGTTCCTGGGCAACCGGTCGTCCGGCAAGCAGGGGTACGCGTTCGCCCGCGCCGCCGTGGCCCGGGGCGCCCGGGTCACGCTCGTCGCGGCCAACGTGGCGCTGCCCGACCCGGCCGGGGCGGACCTGGTCCGGGTGGGCACCACCGAGGAGCTGCGCGACGCCACGCTGGCGGCGGCCGCCGACGCGGACGCCGTGGTGATGGCCGCCGCGCCCGCCGACTTCCGGCCGGCCAGCTACGCCACCGGGAAGATCAAGAAGTCCGACGACGGTGTCGCGCCGACCATCGAGCTGGTCACCAACCCGGACATCGCTGTCGAGCTGGGGCGGCGTCGCCGGCCCGGGCAGGTGCTGGTGATCTTCGCCGCGGAGACCGACGACGCGGAGGCCAACGGCCGGGCCAAGCTGGCCCGCAAGGGGGCCGACATGATCGTGGTCAACGAGGTCGGCGTGGACAAGGTCTTCGGCGCCGACACCAACGCGGCCACCGTGATCGGCGCCGACGGCGCCGTGCACCGGCTGCCCGAGCAGCCCAAGGAGGCCCTGGCCGACGCCGTCTGGGACCTCGTCTGTCCGCGGCTGCCGTCGCGTTCCTGACGGTTGGTCGACCCGCGTTCATCGCGTCGCGGCGGAACGATGATGACTAAACTGCCGCCGAGCGACCTTTAAAAGTCTTCACATGCTTAGGAGTGCCGTGACACGTCTCTTCACGTCCGAATCGGTCACGGAGGGCCACCCGGACAAGATCGCCGACCAGATCAGTGACGGCATTCTCGACGCGCTGCTCGCCCAGGACCCGCACAGCCGGGTCGCGGTGGAGACGTTGATCACCACCGGTCAGGTGCACGTGGCCGGCGAGGTGACCACCAAGGCGTACGCCGACATCCCCACCATCGTCCGCGAGACCATCCTCGGCATCGGCTACGACTCGTCGAAGAAGGGCTTCGACGGCGCTTCCTGCGGCGTCAGCGTGTCCATCGGCGCCCAGTCGCCGGACATCGCCCAGGGCGTCGACAACGCCTTCGAGCTGCGTACCGGTGGGTCGGAGAGCGCGCTGGACGCGCAGGGCGCCGGCGACCAGGGCATGATGTTCGGCTTCGCCTGCTCCGAGACGCCCGAGCTGATGCCGCTGCCGATCGCGCTGGCGCACCGGCTGGCCCGGCGGCTCGCCGCGGTCCGCAAGGACGGCACGATCCCGTACCTGCGGCCGGACGGCAAGACGCAGGTCACCATCGAGTACGACGGGCTGCGCCCGGTCCGGCTCGACACCGTCGTCGTGTCCAGCCAGCACGCGGCGGACATCTCGCTGGAGTCGCTGCTCACCCCGGACATCCGGGACCACGTCATCGCCCCGGAGCTGGAGGGCCTCGGCCTGGAGACCGAGGGCTACCGGCTGCTGGTCAACCCGACCGGGCGGTTCGAGATCGGCGGCCCGATGGGTGACGCCGGCCTGACCGGCCGGAAGATCATCGTGGACACGTACGGCGGGTACGCCCGGCACGGCGGCGGCGCGTTCTCCGGCAAGGACCCGTCGAAGGTCGACCGGTCGGCCGCGTACGCGATGCGCTGGGTCGCCAAGAACGTTGTGGCCGCCGGGCTGGCCGAGCGGTGCGAGGCGCAGGTCGCGTACGCGATCGGCAAGGCGCACCCGGTGAGCCTGTTCATCGAGACGTTCGGCACCGAGACCGTGCCGGTCGCCTCGATCGAGAAGGCCGTGGCCGAGGTGTTCGACCTGCGTCCGGCCGCCATCATCCGGGACCTGCACCTGCTGCGCCCGATCTACCAGCAGACCGCCGCGTACGGCCACTTCGGCCGGGAGCTGCCGGAGCTGACCTGGGAGGGCACCGACCGGGCCGCCGACCTCAAGTCGGCCGCGGGAGCCTGACCGCCACCACGCGCCGCGACCGGCGACCCGCGCAGGGGTCGCCGGTCGCGCGCGTCTGCGTGGACGTGCCGCTGCCCCACCTCGACCGCCCGTTCGACTACCTGGTGCCGGAGGCGCTCGACGCCGACGCCCGGCCCGGGGTGCGGGTGAAGGTGCGGTTCGCCGGGCAGCTCGTCGACGGCTGGCTGCTGGAGCGCGCCGAGTCGTCCGAGCACCCCAAGCTGGCGTACCTGGAGAAGGTCGTCTCCCCGGTGCCGGTGCTGTCCCCGGAGGTGGCCCGGCTGGCCCGCGCGGTCGCCGACAGGTACGCCGGCAGCCTCGCCGACGTGCTCCGGCTGGCGGTGCCGCCCCGGCACGCCCGCGCCGAGAAGGCCGTCACGACGGACACGCCACCCACCGACGAGCCCGCGCCCGGCGACACCGAACCTGACGGCAGCCCCGCCGACGGCACCGAACCTGCCGACGGCACCGCCACCGCCGACGGCACCGCGCCCGGGGGCGTACCGTCCGAGGCCGCCGACGCGGGGGCCCGGCCGGGTGGCCGGGCGGAGGTGGATCCGCGCGGCTGGCGGGACTACCCGGCCGGGCCGGCGCTGCTGCGCGCGCTCACCGACGGCCGGCCCGCCCGCGCGGTCTGGTCGGCGTTGCCGGGGGAGGACTGGGCCGACCGGTACGCCGACGCGGTCGCCGCCACGGTGGCCGGCGGCCGTGGTGCCGTGGTCGTGGTGGCCGACGCCCGTGACCTGGACCGGCTCGACGCCGCCCTGACCGCGGTGCTCGGCGCGGGACGCCACGTCCGGCTCGCCGCCGCCGACGGTCCGGCCCGCCGCTACCGGGCCTTCCTCACCGCCCGGACGGGCGGGGTGGACGTGGTGATCGGCACCCGGGCGGCGATGTTCGCCCCGGTTCGACGGCTCGGCCTGGTGGCGATCTGGGACGACGGCGACGACCTGCACGCCGAACCGCGGGCGCCCTACCCGCACGCCCGGGACGTGCTGCTCACCCGGGCGCAGCTCGGCGACATCGCCGCGGTGGTCGGCGGCTACGCCCGTACCGCCGAGGCGCAGTTGCTGGTGGAGACCGGCTGGGCGCGCGAGGTGGTGGCCGACCGGGCGGTGGTGCGCGCGCGTACCCCGGCCATGGCGCCCACCGGCGACGACCCGCAACTGGCCCGCGATCCCGGCGCGGCCTCGGCACGGCTGCCGAGCCTGGCCTGGACCACCGCCCGGGACGCGCTGCGCGCGGACCTGCCGGTGCTGGTGCAGGTGCCGCGCCGGGGTTACGTGCCGTCGGTGGCCTGTGCCGACTGCCGCGCCCCGGCCCGCTGCCCGCACTGCGCCGGGCCGCTCGCGCTGCCGTCGGCGCAGGGCACGCCCGCCTGCCGTTGGTGCGGGCGGGTGGCCGCCGCGTACGCCTGCCCGGAGTGCGGCGGGCGGCGGCTGCGCGCCTCGGTGACCGGTGCCCGGCGGACCGCCGAGGAACTGGGCCGGGCGTTCCCCGGCGTGCCGGTGCGGACCTCGGGGCGGGAGGAGGTGCTGGCGACGGTGCCGGGCGGCGCCGGGCTGGTGATCGCCACCCCGGGCGCGGAGCCGGTCGCCGAGGGCGGATACGGCGCGGTGCTGCTGCTCGACTCGTGGGCGCTGCTGACCCGGGCCGACCTGCGGGCCGGCGAGGAGGCGCTGCGGCGCTGGATGGCCGCCGCCGCGCTGGCCCGGCCCGGTACGGCAGGTGGCCGGGTGGTGGTGGTCGCGGACGGCGCGCTGGCCCCGGTGCAGGCGCTGCTGCGCTGGGACTCCGCCTGGTTCGCGGCCCGGGAACTGGCCGAGCGGCGGGAGCTGGGCTTCCCGCCGGCGGTGCGGATGGCGAGCGTCACCGGCGCGGCCGAGGCGGTGGCCGACCTGCTCGCCGGCGCCCGGCTGCCGGGCGACGCCGAGGTGCTCGGCCCGGTGCCGGCCGACGAGGGCCGGGAGCGGATGCTGGTACGCGTGCCCCGGTCCCGGGCCGCCGCGATGGCCGAGGCGCTGCACGCCGCCGCCGGGCAGCGCAGCGCCCGCAAGGCGGCCGACCCGGTACGGCTCCAGGTCGATCCGCTCACCCTGTTCTGATCGGACGCGTCCGCGTGACAGTGCGCACGCGGACCCTCGCGCACGGTCGTGACCTGGGGTTTGCCGCACACCTGGTCCGGCAATCGAGTAGCGGGCGGTGATAGCATCGCCCGTCATGCCCAGCCGTGCGGTTTTCCCGCGCGGGACGCGGCGCGGCGGGTGCCAGAGCACGTCGGGCCGACACGGATTCGATGTCGTCAGTCAGCCGGTGAGCAGGGGTGGACCAGTCGTGACCGTTCGTCAGTCGATCGTCTTCAACGGTGACCTCGGCAGTGGCAAGAGCACCGTCTCGGTCGAGATCGCCAAGCGGCTCGGGCTGCGCCGGGTCAGCGTCGGCGACCTCTACCGCCAGATGGCCCAGGAGCGGCAGATGACCGCCCTCCAGCTCAACCTGCACGCCGAGCTGGACCAGGCCGTCGACGGGTACGTCGACCAGCTCCAGCGCGACATCGCCGCCTCCGGCGAGTCCCTGGTCATGGACTCCCGCCTGGCCTGGCACTTCTTCACCGACGCGCTCAAGGTGCACATGATCACCGAGCCGACCGAGGCGGCCCGGCGCGTGCTGGCCCGCCCGTCCGGCCCGGCGGAGAGCTACACCTCGCTGGAGGAGGCGCGGGCCAAGCTGCGCGAGCGCAGCGAGAGCGAGCGCGGCCGGTTCATCGTCCGGTACGGCGTCGACAAGGCCCGCCTGCGCAACTACGACCTGGTCTGCGACACCACCCGGGCCAACCCGGAGCAGGTCATCCAGCACGTCATCGACGTCTACGAGGGCCGACTCGGCGCGGACGTGCTGCGCGCCGGCCGGCCGCTGCTGCTGCTCGACCCGAACCGGGTGTACCCCACCGAGGACGTGTCGACGCTGCGCGGCCTCTGGGACTCCGACGCCGCCGCCGAGGCGGCCGGACGCGACGAGGAGCCGGAGCCGCTGAGCATCGGCTACACCGGCGAGTACTTCTTCGTCGTCGACGGCCACCGGCGGCTCAGCGCGGCGGTGCGCGCCGGCCTGCCGATGGTCCCGGCCCGGCTGGTCGCCGAGGTGGACGAGCCGGTGGTCGGCGGGATCAGCGCCGTCGACTTCTTCACCGCGCAGGCCCGCCCGGGGCTCATCCACGACTGGGAGGACGCGCACGGCATCACGCTGCCGCTGCCGGAGCACGCGCTGCTCGGCGGCGGCCCGGTGCTCGCCGGGGAGCCGGGCGCCGGCGCCTGACCGCCGGGGACACCGCCACCTCGCCGTCACGGGTTCACCCGATCCGGCGGGCCGGAGCATGATGAAGGCCTCCGATGCCTGGGGAGGCGGAATCGTGGATCCGACCGACGCGCTCGCGCTGCTGATGTCCCCCGAGGGTCGTCTCGACCCCTATCCGACGTACGAGCGGCTGCGCGCGCACGGCCCGGTGGTCCAGGCCGGGCCGGTCTTCTACGTGGTCACCGGCTACGCCGAGGCCGACGCGATCCTGCGCGACGCCCGGTTCGGGGTGATGGACGACGCGCTGCGCGACCAGTTCATGCCCGGCTGGCGGGAGAGCCCGGCCGTGCTGTCGATCTCCCGGTCGATGCTGCGCACCAACCCGCCCGACCACAGCCGGATGCGGCGGCTGGCCGCCGGCGCGTTCACCCCGCGCCGGATCGCCGCGATGCGCGACGTGGTGCGGGCGCAGGCCGACGAGCTGGTCGACGCGATGCTCGCCGCCGACGAGCCGGTCGACTTCATGGCCGCGTTCGCGTACCCCCTGCCGGTCGGCGTGATCTGCGCGCTGCTCGGCGTGCCGGCGGCGGACCGGCCGCTGTTCCGGCGCTGGGCCACCGACCTGACCGGCGTGCTCGAACCGGAGATCACAGCCGACGAGCTGGCGGTGGCCGACCGGGGCGCGACCGAGCTGCGGGGCTACTTCACCGAGCTGGTGGCGGCCCGCCGCCGGGCGCCGGCCGACGACCTCACCACCGCGCTGGTCCAGGCGCACGACGGTGGCGACCGGCTCTCCGGCGACGAGCTGCTGGCCAACCTGATCGTGCTGCTGGTGGCCGGCTTCGAGACCACCACCAACCTGCTCGGCAACGGCCTGGTGGCGCTGCTGGAGCATCCGCGCGCCGCGGCGGCGCTGCGCGAGCGGCCCGACCTCGCGCCCGCGTACGTCGACGAGCTGCTGCGCTACGACTCACCGGTGCAGCTCACCTCGCGGATGAGCACCGCGCCGTCCCGGTACGGCGACGTCGACCTGCCGCCGGAGAGCTGGGTCATCGTGCTGCTCGGCGCGGCCAACCGTGATCCCCGCCGCTATCCCGATCCGGCCCGCTTCGACCCGTGGCGGGCGCAGATCGCGCCGCTCTCATTCGGCGCCGGGCCGCACTACTGCCTCGGCGCGGCGCTGGCCCGGCTGGAGGCGCAGGTGGCGTTCCCGCTGCTGCTGCGCCGGCTGCCCGGGCTGGCAGTGGCGGGCCGGCCCGAGCGGCGGGTCCGGCTCACCCTGCGTGGTCACGCCACGCTGCCGGTGAGCGTGGGGCGGAAGGCGGCCCGGGTCACCGTTCCCGGTACGCCACCCGGGGCGGCCGGGCCGACTCCGTAGACTGGACGCGCATCGTTCGACCCAGACAAGGAGCCACGCCGAGTGACCGTCCAGCCCATCCGTCTGTTCGGCGATCCGGTGCTGCGCACGCCGGCCGACCCGGTCGTCGACTTCGACGCCGAGCTGCGCAAGCTGATCGCCGACCTGACCGACACGATGCGCGAGCAGAGCGGCGCCGGCCTGGCCGCGCCGCAGCTCGGGGTGGGCCTGCGGGTGTTCACCTTCGACGTCGACGACGTCCTCGGCCACCTGGTCAACCCGGTGCTGGAGTTCCCCGACTCCGAGGAGCAGGACGGCCCGGAGGGCTGCCTGTCCATCCCCGGGCTCTACTTCGACACCAAGCGCCGGCAGAACGTGATCGCCAAGGGCTTCAACGGCTACGGCGACCCGTTGCAGATCGTCGGCACCGGCCTGATGGCCCGCTGCGTGCAGCACGAGACCGACCACCTCGACGGGGTGCTCTTCGTCGACCGGCTCGACGCGGCCGGCCGCAAGGAGGCCATGAAGGCGATCCGCCAGGCCGAGTGGTACGACCAGGCCGCGCCGCCGACGGTCAAGCTCAGCCCGCACGCCGCCGGCAACCCGTTCGGCCTGGGGCGGTGACCCGGATGCGCCTGGTCTTCGCCGGCACGCCGGCTGTCGCCGTACCGGCCCTGGACGCGATCGCCGCCTCCGGGCACGAACTGCTCGCCGTGGTCACCCGCCCCGACGCCCCGGCCGGGCGGGGCCGGGGACTGGTCCGCTCGCCGGTCGGCGCGTGGGCCGACGCGCACGGCGTCGAGGTGCTCACCCCGGCCCGTCCGCGTGAGCCGGAGTTCCTCGACCGGCTGCGCGAGCTGGCGCCGGACTGCGTACCGGTGGTCGCCTACGGCGCGCTGGTGCCGCCGGTGGCGCTGGAGATCCCCCGGCACGGCTGGATCAACCTGCACTTCTCCCTGCTGCCCGCCTGGCGCGGCGCCGCGCCCGTGCAGCACGCCGTGCTGCACGGCGACGAGCTGACCGGGGCCAGCGTCTTCGAGCTGGAGGAAGGGCTGGACACCGGCCCGGTGTACGGCACCGTCACCGACGAGATCCGTCCCGCCGACACCTCCGGTGACCTGCTGGAACGGCTCGCGCACTCCGGCGCCGGGCTGCTGGTCGCGGTCCTCGACGCGATCGGCGCCGGCACCGCCCGGGCCGTGCCGCAGCCGGCCGACGGGGTCTCACTCGCCCCGAAGCTCACAGTGGAGGACGCCCGGGTCCGCTGGGGCGACCCCGCGTTCGCGGTGGACCGGCGCATCCGCGCCTGCACGCCCGCGCCCGGCCCGTGGACCACGTTCCGCGACGACCGGGTCAAGCTCGGCCCGGTCACCCCGCTGCCCGACGGCCCGGAGCTGAAGCCGGGGGAGCTGCACGTGGAGAAGTCCGGCGTGCTCGTCGGCACCGCCACCACGCCGGTGCGCCTCGGCGAGGTGCGCGCCGCAGGCAAGAAGGCCATGCCCGCCGGCGACTGGGCGCGCGGCGCCCGGGTCACCGCCGGCGAGGTGTTCGCGTGACGGGGCCGCAGCGCCCGGACCGGCCCGTCGAGGGCGAGCGTCCCGGGGGGTACGCGCGTGAGCACGGCGACCGGCCCGCCTTCGAGCGCCGGGGTGACGACCGTTTCGGCGACCGCCAGCGCGGCGACCGGCGGGGCGGGGACCGGTTCGGTGGGGACCGGCGGGGCGGGCGTCCGGCCCGTCCGGCAGTCGACCTGCCCCGGCAGATCGCGTACGAGGCGATCGCGGCGGTGCACCGCGACGACGCGTACGCCAACCTGGTGCTCCCGGCGATGCTGCGCGAGGCCGGGCTGACCGGCCGGGACGCCGCGTTCGCCACCGAGCTGACCTACGGCACGCTGCGGCACACCGGCACGCTCGACGCGATCGTCACCGACGCGGCCGGGCGGGACGTGCAGCGCATCGACCCGCCGGTGCGCGACGCGCTGCGGCTCGGGGCGTACCAGATCCTGCACACCCGGGTGCCCGCGCACGCCGCGGTGTCCTCCACCGTGGACCTGGTCCGGTCCGTGGGGCCGGGCGCCACCGGGTTCGCCAACGCGGTGCTGCGGGAGATCACCAGCCGGGACGCCGACGCCTGGGTGGCGAAGCTCGCCCCGGCGCAGGAGACCGACCCGATCGGGCACCTCGCGCTCGCGTACAGCCATCCGCAGTGGATCGTGCGGTCGTTCGCCGAGGCACTCGGCGGCGACATGGGCGAGACGACCCGGCTGCTCATCGAGGACAACGAGCGCCCGCCGGTGCACCTGTGCGCCCGGCCGGGCCTGGCCGATCCGGTGGCGCTCGCCGACGAGGTGGGCGGCGCGCCCGGCGCGTTCTCGCCGTACGCGGTCTACCTGCCCGGCGGCGCGCCGGGTGACCTGCCGGCGGTGACCGACGGCCGCGCGCACGTGCAGGACGAGGGTTCCCAGTTGGTGGCGGACGCGCTGGTGGCGGCACCGCTGGACGGCCCGGACGGCCGGTGGCTGGACCTGTGCGCGGGTCCGGGCGGCAAGTCGGGCCTGCTCGGCGCGCTCGCCGCGACCCGTGGTGCCCGGCTGACAGCTGTCGAGGTGGCCGAGCACCGGGCCCGGCTGGTCGCCCAGGCCACCCGCGGGCTGCCGGTGACTGTGGTGCACACGGACGGGCGCACAGTGGGCAGCGACCCGAAGCTGCCGGAGGAGCACTTCGACCGGGTGCTCGTGGACGCGCCGTGCACCGGGCTGGGCGCGCTGCGCCGTCGCCCGGAGTCGCGGTGGCGCCGCCAGCCGTCGGACCTGCCGCCGCTGACCCGGTTGCAGCGGGAACTGCTCACCGCCGGGCTGCGGGCGGCCCGGCCGGGCGGCCTGGTCGCGTACGTGACGTGCTCGCCGCACGTGGTGGAGACGCACGTGACGGTGACCGAGGCGGCCCGGCGGTGCGGCTTCGACGTCGACTTCGTCGACGCGCGGCCGTTGCTGCCGGCCGGCATGCCGGGCCTGGGTGACGGCCCCACTGTGCAGCTCTGGCCGCACCGCCATGGCACCGACGCCATGTTCCTGGCGGTCCTCCGCCGGGTCTGACCCACCTCTCCTCGCAGTCGATCAAGGAGTTCGTGTCGCCTGGGCCGCCGTGCCCGGACATGAACTCCCTGTGCAGCTCTGGCCGCACCGCCATGGCACCGACGCCATGTTCCTGGCGGTCCTCCGCCGGGTCTGACCCACCTCTCCTCGCAGTCGATCAAGGAGTTCGTGTCGCCTGGGCCGCCGTGCCC
>NZ_LEKG01000365.1:0-1180 GCF_001029515.1 Micromonospora sp. RV43
CTACAGAGGTTGAAAGGCCAAGGTTCGAGTTATCTCGGTGGCTCGGGTTCGAGGGTCATGCCGGTGCTGGCGAAGAAGCCGGCGAGGAGATCGGTCTGTTGCTGACACGCGCGTAGTCGACGTTTGACCAGTTGGGCGAGGTGGTCGACACCGCGGGCGGCGGTGTTGGTCAGGCCGCGTTTCATCCAGCGCCAGACGCCTTCGGTGGGGTTGAGGTCCGGAGCGTAGGCGGGTAACCGGATCACGGTCAGCCACGGCCGAGTGGCGATCAGGGCCTGCATGCGGCGGCTGACGTGGGTGTTCAGGTTGTCCCAGATCAGCACCATCGGTGCCTGTAGACGCTGGTGGGTCTGGTCGAGGAAGGCGATGTAGTCGTCCTCGCTGAAGCTACCGCGTTCGCCTGTACGACCACGGTGCAGCCGGGTTCGCCACATCAACCGTCCTCGCTGTCCGGGCTTGAGGCAGACCAGGCCGGCGATCGAGACCCGGCCGGAGCCCTTGCCGGATACCTCGACCACCGGCGTGTGCCCCCGCCGGGCCCACGTCTTGGCCACCGGCGGTCGCATGACCTGGCCTGCCTCGTCCTGGAAGCAGATCCAGGCGCCTTGCGCCGCCGCTAACCTCTTACCGACGGCCACCGCCCGCGATGCCAGCCGGTGATCGCTTCGGGATCGCGTTCGATCGCCCGACGAGTGGGAACCTGCTGGCTGTACCCGATGCGATGCAGCAGATAGGACACCCCGCGCAGCGTGTAGGAGACGCCGAAGCGGCGCTCGATCACCTCGGCCACCCGCGCGAGGGTCCAGCGGGCATCGTCCCAGCCGTGCGCGATCGGCCCTTCGTCGAGCATCCCGGCCAGCTGTTTCAGCTGCTCAACCGAGAGTTTGCAGTCCGAGCCTCCCGGCCCGGCCGACGCCAGAGCCTCCGTTCCGCCAGCAGTCCACTGCCGTCGCCACAGACGCACCGACTTCTCGGAAACCCGCAGCTCAGAAGCGATCTGCGCGGTCGGTACGGACTTCTCGAACATGGTCGCGGCCTGGATCCGGACCTTCTCACGCCGGACCCGGGCTGCCGCGTTCACGCCACCACCAGCCGGATACCTCATGCCTCCGACCTACCGCCCACATCGACCCAGATCACGCAGACACGCCGACGGACGTCAGCCTTTCAACCTCTGTAG
>NZ_LEKG01000063.1:0-36319 GCF_001029515.1 Micromonospora sp. RV43
GTGGTGGTGAGGGCTGGTGAGTGGGGATGCGGCCACCTCGGGGTGGTGGGCCGGGCGCCGGTTCGGGGAAGTGGCGAAGGTGAGGGTGAGTGCGAGCCGGGTGGTGAGGGCGCGGGTCGCGTCGGCGGCCTGGACGGGACACGCCGGACCGGGTGGGGTCAGGCGGGCTGGTCGAGGATGGCGCTGAAGCGCTCCTCGGCCAGGTCCAGCTGGGCGAGGATGTGCTGCTTGACCGGCGCCGACAGCGGCGTGTCAGGCCGCGCGACCAGGTCGCGGAAGACCGGCACCAGCGGGCGGTACTTGGTGGCGGCGCGGGTCACCTTCGGACCGACCGTGTGGATCACGCCCACGCCGTTGTCGGTGAAGTCGGACACCTTGATCACGCGGGCCCAGGGTTCCCGTTCCAGGCTGGCCGCCACGTGCTCCCGGTACTGCTCGTCGCGGTCCCGCCCCGGGTCGTACGCCGGATTGGTGACCGCCGCGACCAGCCGGGCGACCCGCGCGCCGAAACGGTCGGACAGCGCGTCGAGTGCCGCCGGCGTGGCGTCCGCTGCCGACTCGGTGTCGAGCCCTGCGAGTTCGGCGGGGTGGTCCTCGACCGCGTCGTGCAGCAGCCCGGCGACGATCACGTCCACGTCCCGCACCTGGTAGTGGTGCATCAGCCGGATCGCCACCCGCAGCAGGTGGTTGAGGTACGGCTCGCGTACCCGGCGGTCGTCGCGGTGCAGGTCGGCAGCCAGGTCGAGCGCCTCGGTCAGCCGGTCGCGGGCGGCCTCGTCGAACGCCTCGATCTCCAGCCGGAACCGGGCCAGCAGGCCGGGCTCACCGTGGATCTCGGTGATCGCGTGCATCGGCATGGTGGCGAGGTACGCGGGGAACTCCATGCGTCCCTTATAGCTGATCTTCGCTAGATCCGGCGTCCGCCGGGCCGCTCACGTCGCCGGTGAGACGCTTGACCAGGCGTACGCAGGTGCCCTCCGGCGTGCCGACGATGGTGGCCTCGTCCATCACCCGCGCCATGATCAGCCGTCCCCGGCCGCGGTCGCCGGTGTCGTCGCCGTCGGCCGCGCGCCAGCCGCCCCGGTCGCGTACCTCGATCTCCAGCCGGTCGCCGCGCAACTCGGCCCGCAGCGTGGTGATGCCCTCCCGGGCGAAGCGGTAGCCGTGCTCGATGGCGTTGGCGCACGCCTCACCGGTGGCGATGAGGACGGTGTCGACGTCCCACTCACTCACGCCCCGGGCGTGCAGCCAGCCGCGCAACCGTTCCCGGGTGGCGGCGAGCCGGGCCGGGTCGGCCGGCAGGTCGATGGTGAGGACCGGGCCGACGTCGCCGGATGTCCCACCCGTCACGTCCGGCCCTCCGTCCCGTGCCCGTCCCCGGACCTGGGCGCCCACTCGCGCTGTCACCGCCTGATTCTCACCCTGTTGTCCCCGGTGGCCGCCGATTCATTCCCCCGGCGGCGGTGTCCGTCAAACGTGATCATTGCGCATCGGGGGCGGCGTGTCAGCCGGCGGCCCGGCAGAGGCGGCAACGCGGCGGGCCGGCGACCCCCGAGGGGACGCCGGCCCGGGACGAGCGGTCGCGGTTGCCCCGACGGCGTCGAGGTGGCGCGCGTGCGGGCTCGGGCGCAGGTCAGAGCGGCAGCCGCCCGGCGCCGGCCCAGGCGTCGACGACGAACGGGACCAGCGGGGCCGGCAGCGGCCGGGCGGCGCGCAGCGTGGGCGTCCACCCGGCGTCGCCGCCGAGGTCGGGGTCGTGGGCGGCGTTGTACGCGGCGCGCAGGTCCACCGGCCGGGGCAGGCGGTCACCCTGCCGGACCCAGCTGCCCCGCTCGGTGAGCGCGGTGCCGCCCCAGTCGTACAGCAGGTCGGCGGGGCCGGTGTCGCCGGTGAGCGTGAAGAAGTTGTTCTCCGCGTACAGCGCGGACTGCACGCCGACGCCGAGGGCGTACGCGAAGCCGGGCCCGCCGAGCCGGTAGTGGTTCTCGTGCACGTCGACCTGGCCGAACCGGACCCGGGGCAGCCGTTGCAGCGTGCCGTCGAACAGGTTGTGCCGCACGGTGACGTTGAGCCGGCCCACGTCCGGGCCGACCGTGTTCGACGAGCCGATCAGCATCACCTTGTCCCGGCCGGTGAACCGGTTCCAGGACACGGTGACCAGGCTGGCCGTGTGCGTGACGTCCACCGAGCCGTCGTGCACCTGCCAGGGCCGCCCGAAGTAGACGGGCTGCGCGCTGTCCGGGTTGTCGCCGTCGGTGAACGTGTTGTGGTCGATCCAGACGTGCTCGCTGCGGCGCACCGAGATCTGGTCGTACTGGGAGTTCCAGTTGCCCGTGTCGCCGTCGGCAGGGGACCAGGCCGGGAAGCAGTCCCGGGCGTCGGCGAACTCGATGTTGCGCACGATCACGTTGGCCACCCGGTCGATCATCAGCGTCAGGCCGGTGAGCCGCGCGCCGCGCAGCCCGACGATAGTGGTGTTCGAGCCGACGTTGATCTGGGTCTGCCGGGTCTGCTCGGCCACCGAACGCACCCGGGCGGCCTCCAGCGGTCCGCTCGGGTTGACCCGGCCCCAGGTCGCCGGGTCGTACGCGGCCAGGTAGGCGGGCAGCGAGTACTCCGGGTCGGCCAGGTCGGCGCAGTCCAGCAGGGTGCCGTCCGGTCCTTCGAAACCGTCGACTGTCCCGGCCACGTACACGATCTTGGGGGTGGCGTCGGCGGCGTTCGTGGCGTTGTCGCCGCCGAGCGCGGCGACCAGCTCGGCGCGGGTACGCACGACGCGTACCCGGTCCGGCGCGGCGGCCGACCCGCCGGTGGTGCCGGTGCCCGCGGCGGCCCAGCCGTCGTTCGCCGGGAGGGTCTGGCGGCCGATCAGCTCGGCGGCCCGGGACGGCTTACCAGGTGCGGCCGGCGCGGGCGCGGCGGTGGTGAGGACGAGCGCGGCGGCCAGCGCCGCGACGGCTGCGGTTCGGGTACGCATGACTCGTTTCCGTTCTCCTGGAGGGACATTCACTGCACGGGTAGATCCACCACATAGGGCTTGACCGCCCACGACACGCCCGCCTCCGACGGCAGCGCACCGGTCTCCGCGGCGGCCCGCAGCACCGCGCCGACGCCCCGCACCATCAGCACCCGCTGCGGGCCGTCGCCCGCCTCGCGCACCAGGTCCCCGTCGAGCAGCGTCGGAACGGGTGCGTCCCGCAGCGCGTCCAGCACCGCGGTGAACGGCTCGGTACGCGCCAGCGGCGCGATCAGCGGCGTGCCGTCCGCACGGTGGTCGAGCAGGTTCGCCAGCAGCCCGCGGCGGCCGGGCACCGGGTGCGGCGCGTCGTCCCCGGGCAGCCGCAGGAGGTCGGTCGGGTACTCCAGCAGCGCCCGTCCGTGCTCGCCGGTGACCAGCACCTCCCCGGGGACGTGCTCCTCGGCGGCGAGGGTGAGCGCGGCCAGCACCGGCGGCCCGGCGCGCGGGGTCAGCCGCAGCACACTGGTGTCGTCCACCTCGATCGGGCGGACGCGGTAGCGCTCCACCTCGATCCGGGCCGGGCGGACCGGCGCGCCGGTGACCGATTCGGCGACGGCGAGGCACTGCATCAGCGCGTGGGCGAGCGGGTTGGCGAGTGCGCCGTCCAGCGCCGGGCGGCCGTCGACCGACAGTCGCCCGGCCCAGGGGGAGCGGGCGTAGTAGGCGTCCGGACGTTGCCAGGCGGCGAGCGTGGCGATGCCGGTGACCGGACCGAGCCGTCCGAGCGCGCCGGTCAGTTCGGTCAGCGCGGCCGAGCCGAGCGCCTGGAAGTTGACCTGCACGGCCCGGCCGGCAGCGGCGGCGGCTTCGGCGAGCGTCCGGTGTCCGGCCAGGTCGAGCACCGGCGGCTTCTCCAGCAGCAGGTCCGCCCCGGCGGCGAGTACGTCGAGCGCGATCGGCAGGTGGGTGTGCGGCGGCGTGCACACCACCACCACGTCCGGGCGGCACGCCGCGAGCATGTCCCGGTGGTCGGTGAGGACGACCGCCTCCGGCGGGATCGGCGCCTCCGGTTCGGCCTCCAGCGGGCGGACGTCGACCAGCGCGACAAGGCGCGCCCGCCCGGCCGCGTGCAGTTCGGCGATGGCCCGGCGGTGCCAGCGGCCGTGCCCGTTCGCCCCGATCAGCGCCACCCGCGGCGGGTCGTTGCCGCTCACCGGCGACCCCCGGCGGGTCGCCGCCCACCCGCCGGTCACCGGGCACCCGCCAGCGTGGCCCGGACGCCGTGGCGTTCCAGCGCGGTGAGCCAGCCGGTCACGTCGGCGCGGAACTCGTCGTCGGCGGCCAGGTCGGCCGGGAACACCTCGCGTAGCGCGAAGACCGCGTCCACCACCCCGGCCGGGGTGTGCGCTCCGGCGGCCAGCGCGGCGCGCAGCCGGTCGGCGAGCGGGTCGTCCAGCGGCAGCGGCCGGCCGTCGTCGGCGTACCCGAGCAGGAACCGCAGCCACGCGGCCACCACGAGCGCGCTCCACCGCGCCGACCGGCCCGCGGCCCGCAGGTCGGCGACGGTGTGCAGCACCCGCTGCGGCAGCTTCTGCGAGCCGTCCATCGCGACCTGCGTCGTCCGGTACCGGATCGCCGGGTTGGCGAAACGGGCGAGCACCTGTTCCCCGTACTCGGCCACGTCGGCGCCGGGCGGTGGGGTGAAGCTCGGCGCGATCTCCTCGGCGAGCAGCCGCCGCAGCACCGCGTCCAGGTGCGGCAGCGTCAGCGCCTCGGCCACCGTCTCCGCGCCGGCGAGCGCACCGAGGTACGCGGTGGCGGAGTGCACGCCGTTGAGTGCCCGCAGTTTCAGCCGCTCCCACGGCCCGGCGTCGCCGGTGAGGATGGCACCGGAGCGTTCCCAGGCCGGGCGGCCGCCGGGGAAGTCGTCCTCGATCACCCACTGCGACCACGGTTCGGCGGCGACCGCCGCGAGGTCGGTCACGCCGAGCGCCTGCCGGGCGGTGTCCCGGGTCTCGTCGGTGCTGGCCGGCACGATCCGGTCCACCATGGTGCCGGGGCAGGTGACCGCCGCCAGCACCTGCTCGGCTGTCGCGTCCGGCACCCGGGCCAGCGCGAGGCCCTGCTCGACCAGACCGCGCAGCCGCCGTCCGTTGGCGGGCAGGTTGTCGCAGCTCACGAGCGCGATCGGCCCGGCGTCGGCGGCGGCGCGGGCGAGCAGCCCGCGGACCAGCAGACCCGGCACGGTACGCGGGGGACGGCCGGTGGTCAGGTCGGCGGTCAGGTCCGCGTCCACTGTCAGCGCGGCGGTCACCGGGTCCAGCCGGTACGCCTTCTCGGTCACCGTCAGCGTGACCACCCGGATCGCCGGGTCGGCGAACAAACCGACCACCGCGTCCGGGTCGCTCGCGGCGTGCCGTACCCCGGCGAGCGCGCCGACCACCCGCGTGGCCGCGCCTTCGGCGGCGAGCGTGGTGACGCTGAACAGGCAGTCCTGTGCGTCGAGGGCCTCGACCACGTCGGTGCTGCGCGGCGCGACGCCGATGATGCCCCAGTCGCCGCCGGCCGCGCCGACCGCCGCCTCGGTGTGCACGGCCTGGTGGGCGCGGTGGAACGCGCCGAGACCGAGGTGGACGATGCCGGCCGGCACGGTGCCGGGGCGCACCAGCGGCCGGGACTCCGGCGGCAGGTGGCGCAGCGTGGCCAGGCCGAGCCGGTCGGGGGTCAGCGCCATGCCGGTCCCTCCGGGAAGCGGAACTCCGCGATCGACTCCGGACGCATGGTGGCGCTGTATCCGGGCGCTGTGGGCAGCAGGTAGCGCCCGCCCCGGGTGCGGACCGGGTCGGTGAAGTGTTCGTGCAGGTGGTCGACGTACTCGACCATCCGGCCGTCCAGGCTCGTGCCGACCCGCAGGTAGTCGAAGATCGCGAGGTGCTGCACGTACTCGCACAGGCCGACGCCGCCGGCGTGCGGGCACACCGGCACGCCGAACTTCGCGGCCAGCAGCAGTTCGGCGAGCACCTCGTCCACCCCGCCGACCCGGCAGGCGTCGACCTGCATGACGCCGATCGCCTCGGCCTGGAGCAGCTGCTTGAAGATCACCTTGTTGGCGGCGACCTCGCCGGTGGCGACCCGGCAGCGGCCGCCGGTCAGCTCGGTGACCGCGCGGGCGATCCGGGCGTGCCCGAGGACGTCGTCGGCGTGCGTGGGCTCCTCGATCCAGTACGGGTCGACCTCGGCGAGCACGCCCATCGCGGCGATCGCCTCGTCCACGTCCCACACCTGGTTGGCGTCCATCATGAGCAGCGCGTCCGGGCCGATCTCGGCCCGGATGATCCGGGCCCGCCGCAGGTCGTCCTCGATCCGCCCGCCGACCTTCATCTTCATCGCGCGCCACCCCTGCGCGTACGCGTCGCGGGTCAGCGCGCGCACCTGCTCGTCCGGGTAGCCGAGCCAGCCCACCGACGTCGTGTACGAGGGGAACCCGTCGCGTTCCAGCGCGGCGAGCCGGTCGGTGAGCCCGTCGCGTCCCTTGTCCAGGATGGCCGCCGCCTCGTCGGGGGAGAGCGCGTCGGTGATGTGGTGGAAGTCGACTGTCGCGACCAGTTCGTCGGTGGGCGCCTCGGCGAGGAACCGCCACATCGGCTTGCCGGCGAGCTTGGCGCGCAGGTCCCACACGGCGTTGACGAGCGCGCCGGTGGCCATGTGGATCACGCCCTTCTCCGGGCCGAGCCAGCGCAGTTGCACGTCGGCGGTGAGCGAGCGCCAGAACGCCACGGGTTCGGCGGCGATCTCGGCGACGGTGCGCCCCCGGACGTGGTGGGCGAGTGCGCGGACCGCCGCGCAGGTGATCTCGTTGCCCCGGCCGTTGGTGAACGTGAACCCGGTGCCGGTCGGCCCGCCGTCGGTGGTCAGCTCCACGTACGTGGCCGAGTAGTCGCCCCTGTTGATCGCGTCCGAGCCGTCGCCGCTGGCGGCGGTGGGGAAGCGCACGTCGTGCACCTCGACGTCGACGATTGTGGTCATGCGGGCCCACCTCCGAACTTGAAGACCTGCTTCGGCAGCCGGTACGCCAGGTCGACGATGGTCTCGGCGGCCTCGTTCTCGGTCAGCCGGTGCTCGGCGACGAGGCGGGCGAGGAATCCGGCGTCGACCCGGCGGGCCACGTCGTGGCGTACCGGGATGGAACAGAACGCGCGGGTGTCGTCGACGAACCCGGCGGTGTTGTAGAAGCCCGCGGTCTCGGTGACCGCCTCGCGGAACCGGCGCAGCACCTCGGGGGAGTCCAGGAACCACCAGGGCGCGCCGAGGCGCAGCGCCGCGTACCCGCCGGCGAGCGGGGCGAGTTCCCTGGTGAACGTGTCCTCGTCGAGCGTGTAGAGCACCACTGTGAGCCGGGGGTCGTTGCCGTGCGCGTCGAGCAGCGGCGCGAGGCCGTGCACGTACTCGGTGGCCTGCGGCACGTCGCCGCCCACGTCGCGGCCGTGCCGGGCGTGCAGCCAGCGGTTGTGGTTGCGGACCGCGCCGGGGTGCAGCTGCATGACCAGGCCGTCGTCGAGCGACATCCGGGCGAACTCCAGCAGCATGTGCGCCCGGAACGCCTCGGCGTCGGCGGCGTCGGCCAGGCCGCGCCGGCCCTTGTCGTACAGCGCCGCGGCCTGCGCGGGACTGAGATCGAGGGTACGGGCGGTGGGGTGCCCGTGGTCGGACGAGGTGGCCCCGGCGGCGGCGAACGCCTCCCGCCGTGCCCGCAGCGCGGCCAGGTATCCGGCGTACGTGCCGGTGTCCTCGCCGGAGACCTCGGCGAGCCGGTCCACGTTCGCGGCCCAGTTGTCGAACTCCATGTCCACCACGTCGTCGGGGCGGAACGTGGTGACCACCCGGCCGCCGGGCCCGCCCCAGCCGTCGGCGGCGAGCTTGGCGTGCCGGCCCAGGTCGTCCAGCGGTGACTCGGTGGTGGCGAGCACCTCGATGCCGAAGCGTTCGAACAGCGCCCGGGGCCGGAACCCCGGCTCGGCCAGGCGCGCGGCGAGCGCGTCGTAGACGGCGTCGGCGGTGGCCGGGCTCAGCGGCGTGTCGACGCCGAACACGTGCCGGAACGTCTGCTCCAGCCACAGTCGCGACGGGGTGCCGCGGAACAGGTGCCAGTGCGCGGCGAAGCGCCGCCAGATGGTCCGCCCGTCGGTCTCCACCGGGCTGCCGTCGACGCTCGGCACGCCCAGGTCGGCCGGGGGTACGCCCTGGCTGAGCAGCATCCGGGTCAGGTAGTGGTCGGGCACGATGAGCAGCCGGGCCGGGTCGGGGAACGGCTGGTCCTCGGCCAGCAGCCCGGGGTCGACGTGCCCGTGCGGGGAGATGAGCGGCTGCTCGGCGGCGAGCGCGTACAGCTCGCGGGCCAGGGCGCGCAGCCCGGGCTCGGCGGGCAGCAGCAGGTCGCCGCGGGGGATGATCGGCACAGCGAGGGCTCCTCGGTCAGGGCAGGGTGAGCAGGTCGGCGACCCGGACGGGCGCGCCGGTCTCCAGCGAGCGGTTGGCGGCCAGGCCGGTGAGCAGGGCGAGTGCGCCGTCGCGGGCGGTGGCGGCCCGGCCGAGCGGGTCGGGTTCGCCGCCGAGCAGCACCCGGGTCATCCGGGCGTCCGCGCCGCCGTGCCCGCGCCGGGTCCAGCCCTCGACCGGGATCTCCTGCGGCGGCGCCCAGAACGGGCGCAGCGTGAGCCGGGCCGCGCCCTGCTCCACGGCGGCCTCGTCGCCGTGCAGCGCCGCGCCCTTGAGGGCACCGGCGACGGACGGGCTGACGTGGTCGCTCTCGGTCACCTCCAGTTCGAGGCGGCCCCGGCTGCCGTTGACCATGACCCGGTAGCCCTCCCAGGGGGCGTACGCGGTGAGGTGGTAGGTCATCGTCGCGCCGGTGTCGTAGCGGGCCAGCACCGCGAGGTCGTCCTCGATGGTCACGCCGGGGGCGAAGACGTTGCGGTCGCGGTGGTAGCCGTCCTCGGCCTCGGCGTCGAGGTACAGCTCGCGCAGCCTCGGGTGGTCGGCCAGGCGCAGCGCGAACGGGTCGCCGTCGGCGGCGGGGGAGCCGTGCGCCCGGTCGTAGTCGCGGGCGTAGCCGTGCCGGCGGCCGTCCTCGCCGTAGAAGAACAACCGGCCGTACGCGTGCACCTCGACCGGGCGGGCATCCAGCCACCAGTTGACCAGGTCGAAGTGGTGGCCGGACTTGTGCACGAGCAGGCCGCCGGAGACGGACTTGTCCCGGTGCCAGCGGCGGAAGTAGTCGGCGCCGTGGCGCACGTCGAGCAGCCACTCGAAGTGCACCGACCCGATCTCGCCGACCGCGCCGTCGGCCAGCAGCCGCCGGAACTGCTCGTGCAGCGGGTTGTAGCGGTAGTTGAACGCGACGGTGACGCGCCGGCCGGTCTCGGCGACCGCGTCCAGGATGCGCCGGCACCGTTCCGCGTCGACAGTCATCGGCTTCTCGACGACCACGTCGCAGCCGGCCCGCAGCGCCGCCGTCACGTACTCGTCGTGGGTGGCGTCGACGCTGGTCACCAGCACCACGTCGACCCGCTCCTCGGCGAGCATGGCGGTGACGTCGGCGGCGGCGTACGTGGGCACCGGCGGGTGGCCCAGCTCGGCCAGCCAGCGGTTGTGGGCGTCCATCCGGATCTGGTTGACGTCGGCGAGCGCGACCAGCTCGGCGGTGTCGGCGTGGTCGAGCGCGAGGGCACGGACGAACATCTCGGCGCGTGCCCCGGCACCCACCAGGGCGTGGCGGACCCGTTTCCGGGCCGGTGGTGACATGACGTCGGCCTCCCCGGCAGTCGGCTGCAAAGGTTTGCAGCCGAAGAAACCATGACGGTGGATGCGTCGTCAACGGTTGCCGCCCAAGCCGTCCTATCCATCCGTATTGATGGGCATTCATGCGCGTGGCGGGAACGCCGGCGCAATCGAGCCGCAACAATGGACCGTTGACACGGGCGCAACCGTTTGCATTAATGGGCGGCACCCGTGACGCCCACCACATCGGACGAGGGAGCCCGCCGTGCCAGCCACCATCCGGGACGTCGCCCGCGCCTCCGGTGTGCACATCTCCACCGTGTCCCGGACGTTCTCGGCCCCGCACCTGGTCAACCCGGAGACCCGGGTCCGGGTGCTGGCCTGTGCGGAGGACCTCGGCTACCGGCCCAACCGGGCCGCCCGGGCCCTCATCACCGGCCGTACGCACAACATCGGCCTGATCGTGGCCGACATCGCCAACCCGTTCTTCCCGCCGCTGATCAAGGCGGCGGAGGGGCAGGCCCGGCACCGCGACTACCACGTGTTCGTGGCCGACACCAACGAGGACCCGGTCGCCGAGGAGGACCTGGTCCACGCCCTGGCCAAGCAGGTCGACGGTGTGCTGCTGTGCAGCCCCCGGATGAGCAACAGCCTGATCGAGCAGGTCAGCCGCGAGGTCCCGGTGGTGGTGATAAACCGCCAGATCGCCGGCCTGCCCTGCGTGATGATGGACGTCGGGCAGGGCGCCCGGGCCGCGATCGAGCACCTGCTCGGGCTCGGTCACCGCCGGATCGCGCTGCTCGGCGGCCCGCGCGGCTCCTGGACCGCCCGGGAGATGCGCCGCGCCGCGACCGCCGCCGCCCGGGCCGGGGGAGCGGAACTGACAGTCCTCGGACCCAACCAGCCCACCGAGACCGGCGGCGGCGCGCTCGCCGAGCAGGTACGCCGCAGCGGCGTCACCGCCGTGCTCGCCTACAACGACCTGATGGCGATCGGCCTGATCGAAGGGCTGGACGCGATCGGGGCGCGGGTGCCGCACGACGTGAGCGTCGTCGGCGTCGACGACATCGCGCTGAGCCGGCTCACCCGCCCCAAGTTGACGACGGTGGCCACGCCGACCGCGGCCGCCGGCCGGACGGCCGTCGACATGCTGCTGCAACTCGACTCCGACGCGCCACGCGGCGCCCGGGGCCGGGGCGCGGCGGCCGGCGACCGTCGCACCACCGCACAGGTAATGCTCCAGACCGAACTGGTCGTCCGCGACTCGACCGGGCCCGTCCCCGCGCCCGGCCGGGACGGCACCGGAGCCTGAGCAGGTGGCCCGGGCCCGCACAGCCTTGCGGACCCGGGCGGCCCGCGGACGGCCGCCGGTGACGTCGTCGCCTCCCACAGCCGAGGAGTGAGCGCAGATGCACCCCGCAACGTCCCCCACCGCCGGCGCACCCGCCGGGCGGGATCACCGTACCCCCCTGACCCGACGCCGACTCGTCCGCGGCCTGGCCGCCGTCGCGCTCGCCGTGCCCCTCGCCCTGGGCGCGGCCGGCTGCGGCGACGACGAAGCCGGCGGCGACGGCGGCCCGGTCAAGCTCTCCGTCTTCTGGTGGGGCGGAGAGGCCCGGGCCAAGCTCACCGAGGACGCCCTGGCCCTCTACACCAAGAAGCACCCGGACGTGACGTTCGAGAAGACCTGGCAGGCCAACCAGGGCTACTTCGACAAGCTCGCCACACTGACCGCCGGCGGCAACCCGCCGGACCTGTTCCAGATCGACGACAACTACCTGGCCGAGTACGCCGGCCGCAGCACCACGCTCGACCTGAGCAGCTACCGCGACTCCGGCAAGCTCGACGTGTCGAAGTTCCCCAAGAGCCTGCTGGAGTACGGCGTGGTCGACGGCAAGCTCGCCGGGGTCGCCGCCGGGGAGAACACGCAGGGCCTGGTCTACAACAAGACGCTGCTCACCAAGAACGGGCTGCCCGAGCCGACCACCGGGATGAGCTGGGAGGAGCACATCGCCTGGGCCGAGCAGGTGGCGAAGAAGACGAAGGTGCCCGGCACCCAGGACCCGAGCGCCGACTACAAGGCGCTCTGGGTGTGGCTGCGCCAGCAGGGCAAGGACCTGTACAAGGGCAAGGAGCTCGGCTTCACCGCCGAGGACGTGACGAAGTGGTTCGAGCTGTGGAAGGGCGCGCGGGACCGGGGCGCCACCCCGACGCCTGACGTCATCCACGAGGGCAACTCCAGCGACATCACCAAGCAGCTCGTGGTCACCGGCAAGTCGGCCACCTCCTGGGTCTGGGTCAACCAGATGCCGGACCTGAAGAAGAACACCAAGGACGAACTGGGCGTGGTCGCGTACCCGGGTGACCCGAGCGCGCAGTGGGCGCGCGCCTCGATGTACTGGTCGGTGTTCAAGGGCAGCAAGCACAAGGACGTCGCCGTCGATGTGATCAACTTCCTCAACAACGACCCGGAGGCGGTGGCGCTGCTCGGCACCGACCGCGGTCTGCCGTCGAACATGGATCTGCGCGCCAAGGTCAGCGAGACCGCCACCGGACCCGGCCATGAAGCAGTCCATCCAGGTCGAGTCCGACCTGGCGCAGAAGTTCGGCGCCTCGCCCCAGGTCCCGATCAAGGGGCACAGCAAGGTCAAGTCCGAGCTGGTCAAGGCCGCCGAGAACGCCCAGTACGGCCGCGCCAACCCGGCCCAGGCGGCGGAGCAGTTCGTCGCCGCCTGCAAGTCCGCGATCGCCTGACCCCACGAAAGGACCGGTCCCGTGGCTCTCACCACGGCGCCCGGCCGGACCCCGCGCACCGGACCGGCCGGCCCTCGCCCCACGCGGCGTCGGGCCGGCCGGGCCCGGCTCGGCGAGGGCCTGGCGGGGTACGTCTTCCTCTCGCCCTGGCTCATCGGACTGATGGGCGTCACGGCGATCCCGATGCTGCTCTCGCTCTGGCTGAGCTTCACCGACTACGACATCCTCACGCCGCTGTCCGAGGTGCGGTGGGTGGGGCTGGCCAACTACGAGCGGATGTTCACCGCCGACCCGTCGTACTGGCACGCGGTGCGGGTCACGCTGACGTTCGCGCTGATCGCGGTGCCGCTGAAGCTGGCCGCCGCGCTCGGTGTGGCGCTGCTGCTCAACCGTGCCTGGCGCGGCGTCGGGCTGTTCCGCAGCCTGTTCTACCTGCCGTCACTGCTCGGCGGCAGCGTCGCGCTGGCCATCGTCTGGGTCAACATGTTCAACCGGGACGGCGCGTTCAACTCGTTCCTCGCCCTGTTCGGCGTCGAAGGGCTGCCCTGGGTCAGCGACCCGGACTGGGCGCTGGAGACGCTGATGGTGCTGGCGATCTGGCAGTTCGGCGCACCCATGGTGATCTTCCTGGCCGGGCTCAAGCAGGTGCCCACCGAGCTGTACGAGGCGGCGGCCGTGGACGGCGCCGGGGCGTGGCGGCGCTTCCGCGCGGTCACGCTGCCCATGCTCTCCCCGGTGATCTTCTTCAACCTGGTGCTGGAGACCATCAACGGCTTCCAGGGCTTCACCGCCGCGTTCGTGCTCAGCAACGGCACCGGCGGCCCGGTCGACTCCACGTTGATGTACACGCTGAAGCTCTACATCTCCGGCTTCACCGACCTGGAGATGGGCTACGCGTCGGCGATGGCGTGGGTGTTCCTGGTGGCGATCGGCGTGGTCACCGCCGTCTTCTTCAGCACCGGCCGGTTCTGGGTGCACTACTCGGACGGAGACGACTCATGACGGCGCTTCCTGTCGCCCGCCGCCGGCCGGGCGGCGGCCGGAACGTCCTGCGGCTCGTCGTGCTCGTGGCGATCGTCGCGGTGGTGCTCTACCCGCTGTTCTGGATGCTCGGCACATCGGTCAAGTCGCAGGCCGAGATCGTCAACAACGTCGGCCTGCTGCCGGAACGGTTCACCCCCGGCAACTACCTCGACGGCTGGACCAACTTCGACATCAGCTTCGGCCGGTTCTTCCTCAACAGCGCGCTGGTCAGCGGGCTCACCGTCGTCGGCAACGCGCTGTCCTGCCTGCTCGCCGCGTACGCCCTGGGCCGGCTGCGGTTCCGGCTGCGCAAGATGTGGTTCACCGTCATGATCGGGACGCTGCTGCTGCCCGGGCACGTGCTGATCGTGCCGCAGTACATCCTGTTCCGCAGCCTCGGCCTGGTCGGCGGCGACTGGCCGTACCTGCCGCTGCTGGTGCCGCAGTTCCTGGCCACCGAGGCGTTCTTCGTCTTCCTCATGGTGCAGTTCATGCGCGGCATCCCGCGCGAGCTGGACGAGGCGGCCACCATCGACGGCGCGTCCCCGTACGGCGTGTTCCGGCACGTCATCCTGCCGCTGAGCCGCCCGGCGCTGGTCACCACCGCGATCTTCTCGTTCATCTGGACCTGGAACGACTTCTTCCGCCAGCTGGTGTTCCTGTCCAGCCTGGAGGACTACACGGTCCCGGTGGCGCTGACCCTGTTCATCGACTCGACAAGCCAGAGCGCTGTCGGCCCGATGTTCGCCATGTCGGTGCTGTCCCTGCTGCCGGTGTTCCTGTTCTTCCTGGCCTTCCAGCGGATGCTCGTCGAGGGCATCAACACCAGCGGGCTGAAGGGATGACCGCCGTGCCTGCCCACACCGACGCCGTACCCGCCCACCCCGACACCGTGCCGGCCCGTGCCGACTGGCGGGACACGCTGCGCGAGGCGACCGACCTGGCGCTGCTCGGCTTCGCCGTGGCGCTCGCCGCGCTGCCGGTGCTCACGCTCGCCCCGGCGGTCGCCACCGCGAGTGCCGCGCTGCACGACAGGTCGGTCACCGGCGCCTGGCCGGACGCGCGGACCAGCCTGACCCGGTTCGGCCGCGCGCTGCCCGCCGGATCGGCGGCGAGCGCCGTCGCACTCGCGGCCGCCGCGCTGCTCGCCGCCGATCTGCTCGCGCTCACCACCGGCCGGGTACCAGGCGGCGGGCCTGCGCTCGCGCTCACCGCCGTCGTGGTGGCGGTCCTGCTCGGGTACGCGGGCCTTGTCGCCGTAGCGGTCGGACGCACCGGCGGCCGGGGCTGGCGAACGGCCGCGCTCGAGGTGGCCCGCACCTGCCCGCAGCGCCCCGGCACCTGGGCCGCCGCCTCCGGCGTCTGCGCGCTCGCCGTGCTGCTGGGCGTGCTGGTCACGCCGGTCGCGGTGCCGATCCTCGGCGGGTACGCGCTCGCGGCGCTGCACGCGCTGGACGCCCGCCACCCGGTCCCCGCGCCGGAGCCGTCGTGACCGCCGAACCCCGTTCCGCCGCTGCCGAGCCGCGCCGGGCTGACGCCGAGTCGCGCCTTGCCGGGGGCGACTCGGAGTCGCGGCTTGCCGGCACCGACGCCGAGTCGCGGCTGGTCGTCGGTGGCGCCGAGGTGGCCCGGTACGTGGTCCGGCCCGACCTCGACCCGCGTCACGGACCCCGGCCGTACCTGCACCCGGTGCGGACCCGGGCCGGCACCCCGGTCACGGACGCGCTGCCGGCCGACCACGTCTGGCACCTCGGCGCATCGCTGGCGGTGCAGGACGTCGACGGCGTCAACCTGTGGGGCGGCCGGACGTACGTGCGCGGCACCGGCTACACCTGGCGCGACGACCACGGCGTGATCGCGCACACCGGCTGGCGGGAGCGGGCCGCCGACCGGCTCGACCACGATCTGGAGTGGCGGGACCGGCACGGCCGGGTGCTGCTGCGCGAGCACCGGCGGATCACCGCCACGCCGGCCGGGGAGGACGCCTGGTGGCTGGACCTGTCGGCGACGCTCGCCTCCGCCACCGGCGCTGACGTGCATCTGGGCAGCCCGGCCACGAACGGCCGCCCGGGCGGCGCGGGGTACGGCGGCTTCTTCTGGCGTGCGGTGGCCGACGGCGAACCCCTCGTGCGTACCGCCGACGCGGAAGACGAGGAGGCGGTGAACGGCTCGGCCGCGCCCTGGCTGGCACTGTGCGCCACCGCGCCCGGAGGTGGCGCGTACACGCTGGTGTTCACCGGCCTGGGGACGGGCGACAGGTGGTTCGTGCGCACCGCGATGTACCCGGGCGTCTGCGTCGCGTACGCGTTCGACAGCCCGGCGGTGGTCGCGGCCGGGCAGCCCCGGCACAACCGGCACCGGGTCCTCGTCGCCGACGGCCACCTCGACCCGGCCGACATCGCGGCCCGGCTGGACGCGGCGGTCATCCGGTGAGCGTGCGGTGTGAGCCGGTGTTGCGGGCCCCACGGTGAGCGCGGGGAGCGAGCCGCGTGCCTCCGGTATCGCGGTCGCGGCCGGGAGCGGGCCGGAGGTGGTGTGCGTGGGGGAGACGATGGTGGTGCTCGCCCCTGACGGCGGCGGGTCGCTGGAGGACGCCGCGCGGCTGACGGTCGGCGTGGGCGGCGCGGAGTCCAACGTGGCGGCCGGGCTGGCCCGGCTCGGGCACCGCGCGGCGTGGGTCAGCCGGGTCGGCGACGACCCGTTCGGGCGGCGGGTGGTGGCCGCGGTCGCCGCCGCGGGCGTGGACGTCTCCCCGGTCACCGTCGATCCGGACGCGCCGACCGGCCTTTACCTGAAGGATCCCGGCCCGGACGGCACCCGCGTCCACTACCACCGCGCCGGGTCGGCAGCGAGCCGCCTCGGCGCGCCGGACCTCGGGCGTCCCGCGCTGGCCGGGGCGCGGCTGCTGCACCTGTCCGGGATCACCGCCGCGCTCTCCGGCACCTGCCGTGACCTGCTCGTATCAGCGCTGGACGGGCGGGCGCTGCCCGGTGCCCGGGTCAGCTTCGACGTGAACCACCGGCCGGCGCTCTGGCCCGCCGGCCGGGCCGGACCGGTCCTGCGTGACCTGGCCGACCGCGCCGACGTGGTGCTGGTCGGTCTGGACGAGGCGACCGTGCTCTGGTCGGCGGGCAATCCGGCCGCTGTCCGTGCGCTGCTGCCCGGCCCGGAGCTGGTGGTGGTCAAGGACGGGCCGGTCGGCGCGACAGCGCTGCCGCGTACCGGGCCGGCGGTGTTCGTGCCGGCGTTGCCGGTGGACGTGGTGGAGCCGGTCGGCGCGGGTGACGCGTTCGCCGCCGGGTTCCTCTCCGGGCTGCTGCGCGGCCTCGACCTGCGAGCCTGCCTGCGGCTGGGCCACCTGACCGCCGCGCCGGTGCTGGCCGTGCCGGGCGACACCGCGCCGCCACCGGACGCGGAGACGATCGCGCGGGCGCTGGCGCTGCCGGACGCGGCGTGGACTGAGCAGGCGCCGATGCAGGTCAGGGGAGGGAGCGGGAGATGAGCGGGCACGACTTCGAGGCCCTGTTCGGCGGCGCGCGGGTGATGGTGATCCTGCGCGACCTGCCGCCCGGGGAGACGGTCCGGCTGGCGGAACTGGCCTGGGATCTCGGCATCGACGTGGTGGAGGTGCCCATCCGTACCCCGGAAGCGGTGCCGGCGCTGCACGCCGCCGTGACGGCCGGGCGTCGGCGGGGCCGGATCGTCGGCGCGGGCACTGTGCGTACCCCGGCGCAGGTCCACGACGCGGTGGCCGCCGGGGCGGCGTTCACAGTGGCGCCCGGCCTGGACCTGGCCGTCGCCGACGCGGCGGCCGGTCTCGGCGTGCCGCACCTGCCCGGCGTGGCCACCCCGACCGAGGCGCAACGGGCGCTCGACCACGGCCTGGTGTGGCTCAAGGCGTTCCCGGCGGTCAGCCTCGGCCCGGCCTGGTTCCGGGCGGTGGCCGGGCCGCTGCCGGAGGCCCGGTTCGTGGCCACCGGCGGCGTCGACGCCGGCAACGCGGGCGATTTCCTCGCCGCCGGGGCGCGGGTGGTGGCCGTCGGGTCGGCGCTGACCGACCCCGAGCAGCTGCCGCGCCTGGCCACGCTCGCCGGCGGCGGCGCTATCACGTGACGGTACGGCCGGACGTGGTGGCGGTGGTCCGGATCGCCTTGACGATCGCCGGGATCGACCCGATCAGCAGCACCAGCGCCCAGATCAGCGCCACCACGGCGAACACCACGGCGCCCAGGTCGTCGAGGATGCTGACCAGGATCACCGGCACCAGGCCGTGCAGGAACTGCAACACCACAGTGCACAGCAGCGTGGTCAGCGCCAGCGCGACGAGCCCTTTGTTGCGCAGGAACCGGGGCTGGGCGGCGAGCAGCAGCGCGACCCAGACCAGTTTGAGCAGCAGCGCCAGCCCGAGCAGCACCGCCGCGTCGTCGACCGGGAAGAACCCCCACACCGCGAGGTACGCCAGCGTGCCGAACGGCGGGGCCAGGAACAGCGAGACCATCACCGTCAGCTCGATGAACGCGACGATCAGCAGGACCAGCGACACCAGTAGCAGCACGATCGAGAAGACGAGTGTGGCCACGCCCTGCACCCGGCCCTGCATCCGGTCCGGCAGCACCAGGCTCAGGCAGAACAGCCCGGTCGTCCAGAGCGCCACCACGTCGATCAGCGCCAGGTAGCCGATGCCGCGCCCGGACGGCTCGGACACCGCGCCGACGTCACCCAGCTCGACGCCGAGCCGGCCGGCGTTGTCCCGCAGCGCGCCGCTGGCGTCCCCACCGCCGGTCAGCGCCGCCGCGCCCAGCTCCACGCCGACCACGAGCGCCACCGCGAGCAGGGCCAGCAGCAGGAACGGCTTGCGCAACTCACCCATGCCGCGTCTCCGTTCCGGTCAGGACCGGGCCAGCGTGACCGAACATCCGCCACCTCCCGGACAGCGCAGGAGCACCTCGGTCTCCCGGTCCACAGCCACCTTCGCCACCGCCGGGCCGTCCGCGTCCGGGGCGACCTCGTCGGTGACTGTGACGTCCGCGTCGCCGGGTGCGCGGGCGGTCACCTCGAACGGCGTCGTACCGCGCAGCACCAGCGTGCGCAGCGCGCCCGGGTCAGCCACCCGCAGCCGGCACGCGGTGCCGAAGGCGAGCGTCACCCCGTCGGCGGTGGTGGCCGGTTCGGCGGCCGGCGGCAGGCAGGTCACCGCCACCGTCGCCGGGTCCACAGTCCCGGTCCCGCGCCCGAGCCGGGCCAGCGCGCCCGGCCCGGCCCCCGGGTCGCCCGGGTCGTCGCGGCGCCCGGCGACCGCCACCACGTACAGCGCCACCAGCAGCACGGCCACGGCCACCAGCAGCACCTTCTGCCGCCCGCTCACGGTGCCGTCCCGGTTCGCGACTGCGGGGCTCGCAACACCGGCTCACTCCTCGCGCTCACGGCCGGACGACGGGCGTGAAGCGGATCTCGTCCACGCCCGCGAAGTACCTGTCGGTGCCCTGCGTCTTGCTCACCGCCACGAGCGTCAGCTTGTGCGGACCGCGGGTCAGCTCCACGGTGCCCACGTCCACCTCGTCGGTGCGGACCACAGTCGGGCTGAACCCGAAGAACGTGTCGCCGACCTGCCGGCCGTCGACCAGCCAGATCGTGTTCGCGTAGTCGAACGAGGTGGTGCGCACGGTGGAGAACCGCCAGGTGCCGTCGGACGGCACGTCCACCTGCACTGTCACCCGGTCGCCCACGCCCCGGCCCAGGAAGAACAGTTGCGCGTCGCCGGACCACACCACGTCGCAGCAGTTCTCCTGCGCCACCACCTCCGCCTTCGCGCCGGTGGTGGACTGCACCGCCGCGCCGGAGACGAGCGTCTCCGCCTCCACCGTCACCGCGTCGGCGCGCGGCGGAGCCGGGGTGTCCGGGCCGCGGGTCACCAGCCAGGCCACCACCCCGGCCACGACCAGCACCAGCGCCGCGGCCGCGGCGATCCACGGCCACGGCGCGCGCTTCGGCGGTACGACGGCACGCACGTCGTACGTGACCCGGCCGCTGGATCGGGAACTCTCCTCCGGTGCGGTGTTGGCCGAGTACGCGAACCCGGTCATGTCGTAGCGCCGGGGCGGCGTGCCGGGCGGCACGGCGAGCCGGACCAGGAACGACACCGAGCCCTGCCCCGGCACCACCCGCTGCGGCTCGGCCACCGTGAACCAGGCCCGCTGGCTGCCCTCGCCGGGCGCCACGTCGAAGACGACGGTGTCCGGCGCGGTACCCGGGTTGGACACGGTGAACGTCAGCTCGCCGGCGTTGCGGGCGTCCAGCGTGAACTGTTCGGCGGCGGCGACGACTGTCCATTCGGTGGTCATGACGGCTCCTCGGGCGGATCGTGGGGCAGGGGTGCTGGTACGTGCGCCCGGCCGACCGCGCGCACCGCAGCGACCCCTGCGGCGGGCTCGGCGGTGTCCGGCTCGGGCGGTCCGGAGTCGGGGGGCGGGCTCGGGGTGGCCGGGACCGGATCGGCCGGTTCCGCGTCGACCGGGGAGGCGAGCACCTCGACGGTGACCGCGGCCGGTTTCTCCGCCTCGACGATGCGGGTGACCAGCGCGAGCCGGTCGGCGGCGGCCGGCGGCACCCGCACCACGAGGTGGAACGGCCGTTCGGGCGGCTCGTCCAGCACGAACCCGGTCACGCCGGTGGCCAGTTCCAGCGCGGTCCGCATGCCGTACGGGGTGCCGCGCCACCGGGCCAGCAGCGCGCCGTGCGCCACCAGGTCCCGTAACCGGCCTGCCGGCAACGGCAGCGGCGCGTCGGCGCGGGGTGCGGCGACCACATGATCCATCGCCACCCAGCGGGTCAGGTACGCGACGAACCCGTCCGGCGTCCGGTACGGCCCGAACAGCGCGTCGACGTCGGCGAGCACCGCCTCGTCCGGGGCGTGCAGCGCCTCCATCACGTCCAGCAGCACACCCAGCACGCTGCCCGGGCAGGCGGCCCGCTGGTACGCGGCCGGCAGCAGCCGCTCAATCGCCGCTCGGCGCATCCTGCCGCACCACCTCGATGTCGTGCTCGCCGGAGCAGAGCAGCCAGGTGCCGGGGACGGTGACCACGTCGGCGGTGGCCTGGTTGGCGCTCGCCGTCCAGTCCTCGCCGTCGCCGCTGCGGAACACGCCGCGCTCGCCGCCGGCCAGCACCAGCCGTCCGGCCCCGGACGTGCCGGTGGGCGCGGTGGCGGCGATGGCGTCGACCGGGACGAACCGGGTCCGGTCCCGCAGCGGCAGGCCGCAGTTGACCATCACCGGCGACCACTGCGGCTGCCCGGCGAGCGTGTCGAGCCGGACCACGCCGCCGCTCTGCGTCGCGGCGAGCGCGAGCGGGCCGCTGAACGTCAGGTCCCGGCAGGTGCCGCCGATCCAGCCTGATGCCATCGACTGCCACTTCACGTCCGACTCGAACAGCCGGGTCCGGTGGCAGCCCTGGCCGGGCTTCTTCGGGTCCGGCTCGCCCGCGCCGCACCACAGCAGCGTGGCCGGGCCGTCGTACTGCACGGCGAGCACCCGGTTGTCCACGTTGGCGAGGCCGACGTGGGTGAACGTGCCGGGGCGTCCGGCCGCTGTGGACAGGTAGACCCCGAATCCGGCCTGCGCGGCCACCGCCACCCCGGGTGCGCCGCGCTCGGAGACGAACGCGCGTACCGCGTAGAAGCCCCGGTCCGCGTCGGCCGGGTCGACCAGGATCTGCAACGGCACCGCGCCGGGTAGCAGCGGCACCTCGTACAGGCCGCTGTCGGTGGCCAGCAGCAGCGCGCCCGTGCCGTCCCGGTCGATCCAGGCCAGGTCGCGGACGCCGGAGTCGAGGTCGGTCAGCAGCGTCCACGTCTCACCCAGGTCGGTGCTCAGCCGGACCCGGGAGCCACCGGCGTCGCGGGTGGTCACCACCGCCACCGAACCGGCCCGGGGGACCACGCCGGGGCGTACCGGGGCGGGCGCGGGCACCACCCGGACCACCGTCTCGTCGTCGAACCGGCCGGCCGGTTCCCAGCCGGCGCCGGCGTTCGTGGAGCGGAACAGCACCGGGCCGCCGCCGGCGTACCAGGTGTCGGCCTGGTACTGGTCCACCGCCACGGTGCGAACCCGCGCGTCGGGTGCCTCGTCGACCACGAACCGCACCGACTCGACGTAGCGCACGCCCGGCTCGGCGTGCTCCAGCATCCGGTACACGTTGGAGGCGCGCAGCGGCTCGCCGAACGCCCAGCCGGCCGGGTTCAGCGGCGTGGGCAGCGGGCTGAGCGTCTGGTGCAGCCGGTCGTGGATGCGGCGGCGCACCGCGTCCACGTCCTCCTCGCGGCGCACCACCACCCGCGCCTGGATGGACACCGCCTTGTACCGGGCCCAGCCCGCCCGCACCGCCGTACCGAGGGCGCGGCGGCGTTCCAGGTCGGCCTCGACCCGGCGGCGGGCCTCCTCCACCTCGTGCTCGCGCAGCACCGCCACCGGCAGCCGTCCGCCGGGCCGGGCCGCCTCCGGCACGTACGGCACCAGCACCACCTCGACCTCGCCGGGCCGGGCGAAGCTGTAGACGGCGGCCCGTGTGAACGCCCGCGCCCGCGCCACCGCCCCGGAACCGGTGGCGAGGATCTCGAAGTCCCGGGCGGTCACCGCGCGCTGCTGGGCGAAGAACTCGTACGGCCCGCGCGCCAGCACCGACTCCAGCGACTCCAGGTCCCGGCCGCCGGTGGCCGGCTCCGGGTTGTCCACCTTCACCCCGGGCAGCGGGTCGCGCAGGCTGGTGAGCACGCCCGCCGCCACGTTCCCGGCGGGCCCGCCGCCGCAGCGGTACCAGAGCCGCACCTGCCGCCCGGCCGGTGGCACCGCCGCCACAGTGGTCGCCCCGGCCGCCCCCTCGACGGCCGGAGCGGCTCCGGTGTCCGGGCGCAGGTCCAGCGCCGGGGCGAACGTGACCACCCCGGAGGCCCGGTCCACCAGGTAGACCTTCGCCTGCGGCCCGACACCGGCGAAGCTGTCCACCGGCCGCCAGATCTCGTAGGTGCGGCCCTCGTGCTCCCGGGCCGCGGCGCCCAGCTCCACCGAGCCCGCCGGCACCTCCACGCCGAGCAGCAGATCGAGCGCCTCGGTGGTGCGGGTCAGCGGTGCGCGGGCGGCCCGGAACACCTGACCGGGCTGCCCGGTGCCGGTGCCCAGCAGCTCCGCCTCGACCGGTTCGCAGTGGTGCACGCGTACCGTCGTGGTGGTCTCCCCGGCGGGCAGCACCGCCGGCTCGGTGGTCACGAAGACGACCGGCCGGAGGTCGGCGCCGCGGGCCGCGGCGACCCGGGTGCCGGCCGGCACCCGCACCGGGCCGCGGTCCGGGCCGGTGCGGGTCAGGCGCACGTCGGCCCAGGCCGCCGCCGGTGGGTGCCGGGTGACGCCGAGCAGGTTCAGGAACGCGACGTACGCCTTCTCCGGCAACTGGTTCAGCCGGTAGATCATCACCTCGGTCAGGTAGGCGAACGCCTCCAGCAACGCCATCCCGGGGTCGTGCGCGGACAGGTCGGTCCAGTCCGGGCAGGACCGGGCGATGCGTTCCCGCGCCTCGGTGACCAGGTCGAGGAAGGCGCGGTCGTCCAGGTGCGGCACCGGCAGCGTCATGACGTGCCCTCCTCGTCGGCGGGGAGCAGGTCGACGGAGAACACCAGTTGGCCGGGGGAGAGGCTGGCCCGGATCCGGTAGTCCAGCCGGATCACCAGGCGCCACGGGTCGTCCGGGTCGGGACCGGCGTCCACGTCCAGCACCTCGACCCGTGGCTCCCAGCGCCGGATCGCCTGCCGCACGTAGTGGATCGCCAGCCCGGCGGTGGTGTCGTCGTTCGGCGCGAAGACCAGCCGGTGCAGCCGCGACCCGTACCCGGGACGCATCAGCCGCTCCCCGGGTGTGGTGGACAGCAGCAGGTACAGCGCCTGGCGTACCGTCTCGTCGCCGTCGGTCATGGCGAGCCCGCCGGCGGCGGTGAGCGCGAGACCACCGGCGCGGCCCGCGTCGAAGCCGGCGCCGACGAAGCGAAAGGCCCTCACGCGTCCGCCCCCAGGAAGCCCTGCCGCACGTCGCGGACCTGGTGGTGCACGGTGCCCGGCGGGGTGCCGTCGGTGAGGCCGTCGAGGTGTGACAGCACCACGGGCTGCCGGTCCACCCGCACCCACGTGCTGTAACCCACTGTCACGGTCAGCGTGTGCAGGCACGGTTTGATCGTCGGGCCGTAGTTCGGGCAGGCGGTGATGTCGCGCCCCTCCGGGTCGGGCCGCACCAGCACCGGCACGCCCCGGACCGTGACCCAGTCCTGCGACGGGCGGTTCTTCACCCGCCCGTCGTGTCCGCAGGTGATCAGCGAGTCGCGGTGGATCCAGCGCATCAGCCACCTCCGGCGGAACGGGCGAGCGTACGGGCCTGCGCGGCGGCGGTCTCGGCGTCCTCGGCCGCCGGGGCGTGCAGGAAGTCGACTGTGCGGCCGCGCACCACGACGGCCCGGCCGGGCGCGGACAGCACCAGGTCACCGGCCGCGTGCACGGTGGTCAGCTCGGGACGCAGCTCGACGAAGCTGCCCGCGTCGGTGGCCAGCCGCAGCGTCCGCCCGTCGTCGTCGATCACGATGGACTGCCCGGTGCCGGTCCGCATCGACCAGCGGCGCGAGCGCCCGGACACGATCCCCGCGTCGTACGGCTCGACCGCGCCGAACAGCGAACCGAGCACCACGCCCGAGGCGGGTTCGCCGCCGGGCAGCGCCACCAGCACGGTGTCGTCCGGGTCGGGCAGCGCGACGATCCCCTTGCCCCGGCCCGCGCCCGGGCACAGCACCGCGAGCCAGCCGGCGTCCAGATCGCCGTACGCCGGGAGCACCACGCGGGCCCGGCCCAGCCCGTCCGGGTCGTCGATGTCGGTGACGGTGCCGAGCGTGACTGTCGCCGCCGGGGGAGCGGCCGTCGGCGGTGGGCCGGGCGGCGCCGTGGAGAACCGGGTCAGGTGCCCGTCGGCGTCCACCGTGTGCACCACCTCGGTGAGCACGTACACCCCGGCCAGCGCGTCCGGGACGCCGGCGAGGGCGATCCGGCGGCCGGGCCGCAGCGCCGGGTCGCCCTCCGCGGTGCCCTCGGCGGTGACCAGCGCCGCCACCCGGGTGTCCAGTCCGGCCTGGGCCAACGCGGCC
This sequence comes from Micromonospora sp. RV43, assembly GCF_001029515.1. NCBI lineage: Bacteria > Bacillati > Actinomycetota > Actinomycetes > Micromonosporales > Micromonosporaceae > Micromonospora > Micromonospora sp. RV43. Next base: position 24,683 of record NZ_LEKG01000063.1, read on the forward strand.
AGCTCGTCGTCGCTGCGGCCGGGCTGGTCCACAGCCGTGCGCACGCCGTCCGCGCCGACGTCGCCCGGGTCCGGGCGCAGCGGGATGCGCCGCCCGCTGCGCGCCTCGTCCGCCCGCTGGCTCAGCGGCTCGGCGCGCTGCGGATGCCAGCCGAGGACGGCGCACTCCGCGCCCGCCCGGTCCAGGTTCTCGGTGACCCGCAGCGCGTGCACCGTCTCGCCGAGCGTCAACGGCAGCGGCTCCCCGTACCCGTCCAGCGTGAACAGCCGCAACCGGTCACCGTCGACGCCCAGGTGCAGCCCGGCCCGGCCGGCCACCTCGCACAGCAGGTCCAGGTCGGTGTGCCGGTGCTGGAGCAGCCGGTCCAGGCGCGGTCCGTCCTCATCGGCCGCCACGCTCAACCCGAGCCCGGCGCACAGCTCACCGGCCAGCTCGGCGGCGGTCACCGACTCGAACACCCGCAGCTCCTGCCGCTTGCGCAGCCGGTGCAGCCGGTCGTACGCCCGGATCCGGGCCAGCGCGGCGCCGTCACCGGCGTACTCCCGCTCGACTGCCGTCACCTCGCCGGTGAACAGCGCCTCCGACTGCCCGTCGAGGCGGACGTCGACTGTGGCGCCGGGGCGTACCGGCGGGTCGAGCGGGCCCGCTCCGGGGGCGGCGGTGAGTGTCAGCTCGCACTGCGCGGGCCGGTCCAGCCGGGCGGCGACGCGGATGCCGCGCAGCCGGGCCGGGTCGGCCAGCGGCCGGCCGTCGAGTGTGACCAGGGCGGCCCGGCTCACGGCCTGCTCCCGATGGCCGCTTGCCGCGCCGGACTGGTCGCGTGGCGAGTCACGGGGTGCCTCCCGTGGTGACGGCATCCGGCGGGGCGGTGGCGGCGCCGACCGGGGGGACGGCGAGCGCGGTGCCTGCGGGCACTGTGAGCGGGTCGGTGATCCGGTTGTGCTCGGCGAGCAGCCGCCAGCGCAGCGGCGAGCCCAGCGCGTCGTGGGCGAGCAGGTCGAAGCGCACCCCGGACCAGCCCGGCTCGGCCGCGCCGTCGGCGGCGGCCACCACCGCCGACCCGGGCGCGACAGCGGGTGTGCTCGCCGCGGCCAGCTCCTCCTCGAACCCGGCGCGCGCCGCCTCCGCGCCCTCCGCGACCCGGACCAGCTTCAACCGCAGCCAGGACCGCCGGGGCGTACCGGTGAGGGTGAACGCGTCGAAGCGTTCCGCGATCGCCGTGATCACGCCCGGGACGTTCCAGGTCTTGCCCCAGACCAGGCGGACCAGCGGCGGGCGCAGCCAGCCGTGCTCGACCGCCGAGTTCTCGGCGAGCATCCACAGCGGCCGGGTCAGCGCACGGACGTCCTCGGGCCGGGCCGGCGACTCCACGAAGTCGACGTCGAAGAGCAGATCCAGCACCAGCTCGGTACGCCCGCCGCCGGTGAAGACGAGCGGGTCGTCGGCCAGCCCGGCGCCGGTGAGCGGCCCGTCCGGTCCGCCGCGCGGGCGTACCCCGGCCAGCCGTGTCACCTGCACGGTCTCCGGATTGAGCAGGCAGTCGACCCGGGTACCTGACTCGTCCACGAGGAAGGCGACGCGCTCCATCAGTCACCCGCCTGTTCCCGGTCCAGCCGGGCCGTGTCACCCCACGGGGTCGGTGTCGGAAGCCATGCCGGTTCGGCCGGGAGCACCGGCCACGGATCCGCGTGTGCTCCGCCGTCGGCCGCCCGGGCCGCGTCGGCCGGGTTCGTCGTCCGGGCCGGGCCCGCATCGTCCGGCAGGGCCGGCCACGGGCTGCCGGACGGGGGCCGCGCGGGTCGCTGCCACTGTCGCGCCCGGAACTCGCCGCCGGGAGCCGGGTCGTGCCCATCCGGGTACGGCGAGCCGGCGGCCCGTCCCGGGTGGTCGGCGACGGATCCGTCCCCGGTCCCGCCGCGACAGTTCGCCGACCCGGTTCGACCGCCCCTGGTGTGTGCGGCCGGTCCATGCGGCAACGACGGTGGCGCAGCCGCGAAGACGAGCGGGAGCACGTCGCCTCGATCGGGCGACAGGTCCGCCCCGGCGGCGTCATCCCGGTGCCGTGCCCGGCCCCGGCGGATCTGTGCGAGGTTCCGGAGCGCATCCACCCGGCCCGCGCCGAGGCTGGGCCACCGCTCAGGGGTCGACGGCGAGGCCGAGTCGCCGGACGTGACGCGGCCCGGCGACCCGATGGCGTCACGGCTGCCGTCCGGGTCTGCGCTGGTGCGCGCGCCGGTCCTTGCCTCCGTCCGTCCGGTGCCGGCGGTCCCTGTGGTCTCGGTGGCTGTGGCTGTGTCTGTGGCTGTGGCACCGGTGCCTGTGGCCGGTGTGCCGCGGATGCCTGATGTGCCGAGGGCGTCCCGCGACCCGGAGCCGTCGGCGATGCACGCCGATCTCGCCGGACCCGGCGATCCGGCCGGACCGCTTGACGTCACGCACCCGCACGGCGGAGGGCCCTCACGTGGCCCGGCGTCGTCCGGCCGCGCTGCGTCACCCGAGCGGCATCGAGTGTCCACCGTCGGCGGGGAGATCTCCGACCCCGCAATGCCATCCCCACCACCTGCCCGCGTGACCGCCGCTCCCGGCCGCGGCAGCGCCGCACCACGTGGCTCAGGCTTCTCAACTCCCGAGATGCCCGTCCCACCTTCCAGGAGCTGCGGAAGATCTTGGTAGGAAGCGGCCCCTATGGGGGCCCTTTCGTACCAAGATCTCGACGGCGAACCGGGATCGGCCTCGTGGCGGGAGCGCGTCCGGGAACGGGATGTGCCGAAGCGGTCGGCCAACAACGCCGTCCAGCCTCGCCACAACCGCACCACTGCGTGCCGGGCCGTCCGGCTCCGCCGCACCTGCGTCTGGTCCGGGCCGGCGTTCGCGGACGGATCGGTGAGAGGTCCGTGCTCGACGGAGGGCGGGGGGAGGTCGCGCAGGAGGCCCGGAGCGTGCGCCTCCACCAGCCGTCGCCAGTGCTCGGGCGGCTGTCCGGGCGGGCGCAGCACGTCGGCCGGGGAGTCCGGCGAGCCCGGGGAGTCCGGCGAGCCCGGGGAGTCCGGCGAGCCCGGGGAGCTCAGGGAGCTCAGGGAGCTCAGGGAGCTCAGGGAGCTCAGGGAGCTCAGGGAGCTCAGGGAACCCGGAGAGCCCAGGGAGTCCGGGAACTCCGGGAAATCCGGGAAATCCGGTGAGGACGGTGCGTCCGGTGAGCCCGGTCCGGACAGGCGGTCGGCGGTGGCCCGCAGCGCGCGGGCCAGCCGGTCACGCGGTCGCCGGGGCGGCGGCACCGCCGGCCTCCAGCTCCAGGCCCTCGTACGCCAGGGTCAGCGCCTCGATGGCGATCTCCTGCGACAGCGTGTTCAGGTGCGCGCCCCGCCACCGGGTCGGCCACGCGTTGATCATGTTCCAGCGCAGCACCTCGGCGGTGCCGGCCGGGTCCAGCAGCACCACCGACACGTTGCGCCGGTTGACTGTGCCCTTCGCCGCCGCGTTCACCCAGTCCCACAGCTCGCGCGAGCTGGTCAGGCCGAAGTGGAGGGTCACCGGGGCGTACTCGACCTGTCCCGGCACGGCCCGGATGCGCTCGTTGCCCGCCTCCCGGTACGACAGCGCCGGAATCGCCACCTCGAAGCCGCTGACCTCGGTGAAGTGCCCGTTGGTGATGCCGTTGATCAGCAGCTTGAAGTGGTACGCCCGGTACGGGTCGACGGGTGCTCCCGGCTGCGGCGTCGCAGTGGTGGGCATATCAGCCTCCGATCGTCTCGGTCTCGGTGCCGCCGGCCCACTGGCTCAGCTTGAACACCACGAACTCCGCGGGCTTGACCACAGCGATGCCGATGTGGGCCACCACCATTCCGGCGTCGCGGACGTCGGCGGGGTTGGTCTCCTCGTCGCACTTGACGAAGAACGCCTCCTCGGGCGTACGGCCGAGCAGCGCGCCGTCGCGCCACACCCGGGTGAGGAACGCCCCGATGTCGCGGCGGATCGAGCGCCACAGCGTGAAGTCGTTCGGCTCGAACACCATCCACCGGGTGCCGTTGGCGATGGCCTGCTCGATGGAGATGGACAGCCGCCGCACGTTCAGGTAGCGCCACTCGCTGGCCTCGGCGGCGAGCGTACGGGCGCCCCACAGGCGGATGCCCTCCCCGGCGAAGAAGCGGATCACGTTGACGCCCTTGGGGTTGAGCACGTCGTGCTCGGGCCGGGTCACCCGGTACGCGAGGTCGACCGCGCCGCGTACCGGCTCGTTCGCCGGCGCCTTGTGCACGCCGCGCAGCGCGTCGGTGCGGGCCCAGATGCCGGCGACGTGCCCGCTCGGCGGGGTGAGCACGAGGTCGCCGCTGAGCGGGTCGCGGACCCGGATCCACGGGAAGTAGAAGGTGGCGAAGTCCGACTGCCGGGGCCGGTCGCCGCCGGTGCCGGGCGGTTCGCCGTCGCCGTCGCCCGGCGTACCCTCGGCGGGTTTGTCGGACGACGCGGCCGAGCCGGCCGACGCGGGCTTGGGCGGCTTGCCCGGCGTGCCGACGCGGGTGAGCCGGGAGACGTCGGTGACCTCCGGCGGCGGGTCGCAGATCGCGACCATGGTGCGCAGCCGCTCGGCCATGCTGATCAGGGCCTCGTGCGAGACCGGGTCGTGGTAGCCGGGCGCGGCCAGGATGGAGATCTCGTCGATGGCCTCCAGCAGTTCCAGGCCGCCGCGCCGCCCGCCGGTGCCGGTGAGCCGGCCGCCCTCGCCGACGTTGACGACCCAGCAGCGGGTGCCGCCGTTGTCCAGGAAGCCGAACACGGCGCGGGCCAGCGGGGTGCTCTCCAGTTGCTCGCCGTCGGCGTAGAGCCGCAGGAACTCGGTCCAGCTGTTCACCGCCAGCGCCTCGCCGACGTGGGCGCCGCGGTCGGGCGCGACCCCGACGAACGCGGCGGTGCTCATGCCGACCGGCCCGATCGGGCGGGCCCCGCTGGGCACCTCCTCGACGTAGATGCCGGGGGAGAAGTAGGTGGGCATCGGTCCTCCTCGGACGTCAGTCGGGGGCGCGGACGACGATCAGGCCGTCGCCGGCCGGGTCGAGCTCGGCGGTGTGGACGCGCCCCGCGCCGGTGAGCCGGATCCGCACCGGGGCGTCCGGCGCGTCGGGGTCGTGCGGCACGCCGGCCAGCCGGAACCGGCCGGCGGCGTCGGTCTCGGTGGCCTGGGCGGCGCCCACCAGCTCCACCCGGACGGCTGCGAGCGGCTGGTCCTGCGGACCGACCACCCGCCCGTGCAGCGTGCGCATGCCGAGCTGCCGCAGCCGCAGCGGCTGCCGTACCGGCGGCGCGACCGGGACCGGCCGTTCCACCCGGGCCGGCGCGTCCAGCAGCAGCGCGGGCCGGGGCGCCACGCCCAGCGCCCGCCACAGCGCCGGGTCGCCGGCGGCCAGGACCAGCTCCGGCCGGCCCGCCGTGGTGGCGGCGGCGAGCACCCGGTCCAGCGCGGGCAGCGCCGCCGGCCCGCCGCCGGAGACCAGCAGGCGGACCACGAACCGGTACGGCTCGCGCGTCGCGCCGCCGGTCGCGGTCTGCCGGGCCGGCCGCAGCTCCAGCGGCCAGACCGTGAGACCGCCGTCGGGGTCGTCGCGCGGCGGACCGACCGGTACGGGTTCACCCGCGGCCCCGGCCAGCCAGCTCGCGACGTCCGCGACGGCCGTCTCGATCGCGCCGGTCATCGCGGTGGCGTCCCCTGGATGCGGTACGCGATGGCCTCGTTCCACACGTGCGGGTAGACGCCGATCTCGAAGTAGCGGGTGAACCGGTTGATCGGCGCGTTGGTGTGGTCGTGCCAGAGCAGCCACACCGGTGCGATGGTGAACAGCACGTAGTTGAGCGCCACCAGCGGCAGGTAGAACGGGCCGAGCAGCCGGGCCTGGAGCACGTGCACGTCCTCGTGCCGCTGGATGCCCGGGCTGGACCCGGCGCAGACGGTGCCGATCGTGGTGGCGTACCGGGGGGAGACGCCCTCGACGACGTTGACCCGGCCGCTGCCGGCCGAGACGACCCGGTCGAGCTGGTGACCGAAGACCAGGTGCAGCGCCAGGTAGAGCGCCCCGGCGAACGTGTTGAGCAGGCTCCACGTGTGGTCGATCACGAAGAGGAAGATCCCCTTCGGGTCGGCGCCGTACGTGCCGGCCGAGGCGGACGCCCAGCCGAACGGCGCGCCGACGAGCAGGCCGACGACCGCGCCGACGAGCAGGCCGACGGTGCCGGCGGCGAGCTGCCCGAGCAGGGCGCCGAAGACGACCTGGACGGCCGCGCTGAGGATGCCGAAGATCATGGGGGTCACCTCTCTCAGACCCAGGAGCGGACGAAGCGGGGCTCCTGCCCCTGGGCGAGCTGGGTGGGCGACGCCTGCGTCGCCTGCCGGTTGCCAGGGGGGAGCTGGTTGACGCCGAGCGCGGCCGAGAAGATCACCAGGCCGTTGAAGAACGCGATGATCCACTTCTCCGGGCCGGCGTCGTCGGCGAACGCGGCGGTCAGGTAGGACAGCAGGAGCGCGATGCCCAGCGCGATCCACTTGCGCGCCTTGTCGCCGCTCGGTCCGATCAGCCCGCCGATGACGTTCGTGGCGAGCAGGGTGGCGGCGCTGGCGCCGGTGAGGCTGCCCAGGGCGGCCCAGGTGAAGAGATCGTTCACGGCGATCCCCCTTTTCCGATGGTGCGGTGGTGCGGTCGGGGTGGAGTGGTGCGGCGGTTCCCGGGTTCGCTGAACCCGGGTTCCGCCCGGTGTGCTGATGGGCCGCCGGCGCGGGCGCCGTCGGTGGTCGGTGGGTCTCAGGCCGGCGGACCGGCGGGTGGCGCCGGTGCGGCCGGGGTGCCGGGCGCGGCCGGTCCCGTGGTGGCCGCGGGTGCCGGTCCGGCGGGCGCTCCCGGGCCGGTGGGGGCGCCCGGACCGATGGGGGCGCCCGGACCGGTGGTGGCCGTCGTGGCCGGGCCGCCGCGGGAGCCCCGGCGCCGCAGCAGGAGCACGACCACCACGGCGACGACCAGCAGCAGGACGACCGCGCCGGCGACGACCGGCAGCCAGGGGAAGGAGCCGTCACCGGTCACCACCGCTGCCGGGCTGGTGGCGGGCGGCGGGGGCGCCTGGGCGATGGCGCGCAACTCGGCCGGCTTGGGCTGGTTGGCGACCACCTTCCAGCTGACCGAGCGTCCGGTGATCGTGCCGTTGGTGTCGAGCACCCGGCCGGGGAACGTCACCGAGATCTCGAACTCCATCAAGGTCATGAACGCCTGTTGCTGGCGCGGATCCTGCTGCCCGAACTTGCCGCCGTATTTCTTGGGGTCCAGCGGAAGCGAGAAGCGAATGAGATCATCGTCCCGGACAAGATTCACACTTTCGCTCGTGAATTGCGCCAGCGGCGTTTTCCGGTACGTGATCTGAATGCCGTACGAGGTGGCGTCCTCGTACCGGGTCTCCGCTCCGGATGGAAGTGAGGGAATGTTCGGCCGCAGTTCGGCGAACGCCACCGCCGGGTCCGGGTTCCGCTGCTTGAGCACGGACTTCGGCGCGGTGAGCAGGAGCTGACCGGAGACGGTGTCGTCATCGTTCACGGTCAGCCCGAGGTTGAGCTGCATGCAGCCGCTCAATATCGCCACGAGGGCGAGACACACCGCGAGGCCGAATGCCCGGCTGCGGCGGAGTCTCGTATTCATGCGCTCAGTGTGAGCCGGTCCCGGTCGCCGGGCAGTCCGTGATCGGTCGCCGTTCTGTCGCCGATCTTACCGGCTCCCTCTCCCGTTCGGACGACCTCGAAAACGCGAGCGATCGATATTCTGAAGGATTGTCGCGACGCCGTTCCGCCGTGTTCCCCGGTGACGACCCGGGCGGCGGGTCACCGCGCCGAGGGCTCCGCCGCCACGACCCGGAACACCGGGATGCCCGCGGCGGCCCCTGCGAACTCGGCGAGCGGGGCGTGCCGGTCCACCGGCACGTGCGCCCGTGCGCCCGGGGCGAGCGCCAGGTGACGGCGCAGGATCGCTGGCCGCTGCGCCACCGGCACCTCGACCAGCCGCACCGGCTCGCGGCGGCGGCGACGCAGCACCACCCGCCCACCCGCGGCGCGCACGTTCGCCACCCAGTTGGCCCGCTCGCCCAGCATCGACACGACGTAACGCTCGCCGTCGTGGTCGGCGACGACGATCGGCACCGAGACGGTCCGGCCGGTGCGACGGCCCGGCACCTCCATGGTCACCCAGTGCCGCGGGGCGAGGCCGGCGCCGTACTGCCAGGCCGACAGCGCGTTCATCATCCGGGCCAGCCGGTTCGGCCGGCCGCCCCGGTACATCCACGTCATGACTCCGCCCATCGGACCCCTCCTTCCTCCGTGACCGGCGCTCAGGCGCTCTCCCGGGTGACCAGCGTCGACGGGAACGCGGTGCTCGGGGCGACCGGCGCGCGCGTCAGCACGGCCGTGGCCGCAGCGGCGGCGATCCGGTCGACCGGGTGGGTCGCGGTGGTCAGCGGTGGGCTGCTGATCGCCGCGTACGGCAGGTCATCGAACCCGGCCACCGCCACGTCGTGCGGCACCCGCACACCGCGCCCGCGCAGCGCGGCGATCACGCCGAACGCGGTGGCGTCGCTGGCCGCGTAGACCGCGTCGGCGTCCGGCCACCGGCGCAGCGCCTCCAGCGCCGCCCGGCCGCCCCGTGCCGTGGTGAAGTCGCCGGTGACCAGCCGCTCCGGCGACCCCGACTCCCGCATCAGCTCCCGGTACGTGGTGACCGAACGCTCGGCGCAGCTCAGCCAGCGCGGCCCGGTGACCATGACGATGCGGCGCCGGCCGGTGGCGTACAGATGATGCAGCACCTCGCCCGCGCCACCGGCGTTGTCGACGTCGAACGACGGCACCGTCGCCGAGCCCTGGCCGATCGAGGCGACGCGGCCGCGCAGCCTCGGCGGCACCGCGTCCAGCGCCGCCTGGGTCGTGTTGACCAGGATCACCCCGCAGACGCCCCGGTCCGTGCCGAGCCGGGTCAGCCCCGACGGGTCGGCCAGCGGCAGCCACTCCAGGGCCACGCCGACGCCGTGCGGCGCGCACACCCGCGACGCCGCGCTCACCACCCGGTGCACGTACGGGTCGTCCAGCACCGTGTCGTCGCGGCCCACCACCGCCACCACCAGGCGTACGCCTGCTCCGCGCACCAGCGCCCGGGCCGCGAGGTCCGGTACGTAGTCGAGGCGCTCGGCGGCGGCCCGCACCCGGGCACGGGCGTCCACCGAGGTGAACCCGTAGCCGCCGAGCACCCGGGAGGCGGTGGCCCGGGACACCCCGGCGTCGCGGGCCACGTCGTCGAGCGTGGCGGGGCGTGTGGTCGGCGTTCCCATGTCCGCATCATGCCTGCTCGGGCGTGGATGAGCTAAGCCATAACGGCGCTTGTGGTGGTAGCGCTCTCAGGTGTGCGATTGTCGTCGGGACCAGCCGGGGGAAGGGACTACCGCACCGTGAGCAGCACCATCGACGCGCCGGCCGGGAAGCGGCCACCGGCGCCCCGGGCGGTGCTGACCGCCCGCAACGGCGTCGCCGTCGTCTTCGCCCTCAACGGGCTCGCGGTGGCGAGCTGGTTCTCCCGGGTTCCGGCGGCCCGCGAGGCGCTCGACCTCAGCCCGAGCCGGCTCGGGCTGCTGCTGCTCTGCGTGTCGGCGGGTTCGCTGCTGGCCATGCCGACCGCCGGCCTGGTCGCCCAGCGGCTCGGGCCCGCGCGCACGGTGGCCGTGTCGGTGGTGCTCGTCACGCTCGGCCTGACCGGGGCCGGTCTCGCCGCCAGCCTGGCCGGATCGGTCGTCGGGGTCGGGTTCGGGCTCGCCGCGTTCGGCTTCGGCTCCGGCCTGTGCGACGTGGCGATGAACGTCGAGGGCGCCGCGGTGGAGAAGCGCCTCGGCCGCACGATCCTTCCCCGCTTCCACGCCGCCTGGAGCCTCGGTTCGGTGGCCGGGGCCGGGCTGGGCGCCGGCGCTGCCCGGCTGGACGTACCCGTCGGGGTGCACCTGCCGGTCCTGTCCGTGCTGGTCCTGGTCGGCACGCTGCTCGGCGCCCGGGCGTTCCTCGCCGCACCTGCCGAGGCGGCCGGAGACGGGCAGCCGGCGGCCCGGCGGCGGGCGCTGCTGGCCGCCTGGCGCGAGCCCCGCACGCTGCTGGTCGGGCTGTTGGTGCTGGTCATGGCGTTCACCGAGGGCAGCGCCAACGACTGGCTCGCGGTGGCGTTCGTGGACGGGTACGGGGTCGACGAGGCCGTCGGCGCCGCCGTGTTCGGCGTGTTCGTGGTGGGCATGACGCTCGGCCGCACCGTCGGCACCGTCGCCATCGACAGGTGGGGGCGGGTGCCGGTGCTGTACGCGACCATCGCGACGGCGTCCGCCGGTGCCGCGCTCGCCGTGCTGGCCGGGTCCGGCCCGCTCGCCGTGGTCGGCGTCGCGCTGTGGGGACTCGGCGCCTCGCTCGGCTTCCCGGTCGGGATGAGCGCCGCCGCCGACGACGAGGACAAGGCCCCGGCCCGGGTGAGCGTGGTGGCGGTGATCGGTTACACCGCCTTCCTGGCCGGCCCGCCGCTGCTCGGCTTCCTCGGCGACCACTTCGGGGTGCTGTCCGCGCTCGGCGTGGTGCCGCTGCTCCTGCTGCCGACGCTCGCGCTGGTGCCGGTGCTGCGGGAGCGTCCCGCCGCGCCGGACGCGCAGGCCGGTGCCCCGGCGGCGAAGGCCGGCTGAGCCGGTCCAGCCGACTCCCACCGCGCTCCCAGCCGCCTGCCAGGCGGGCGTGCTGCACTGGAGCGAACGCGAGGAGAGGAGGCGGGCATGGGCTGGTTCAGCCGCCGGGCCGCCGACCCGACGACGCCCACGAAGCTCGACCGCGAGGCGAACAAGGAGGACCTGGCGCAGCTGGAGGCGTTCGTCACCAGCCGGCGCGGGGTCGAGTTCTACCTGGAACCGGAGACCACGGCCACCGACACCACAGTCGTCGCCATCGCGGACGACGGCGAGTGGATCCGCCGCCGTACCGGCTCGCCCCGCGTCGCCGGCCGGATCGCCCAGAAGCACGCGGTGCCGCTGTACGAGGCGGCCCGCACCGGCTACCCGGAGCGGATGCGGGCGTGGAACCGGGCCCACCCGGAGCGCCGGGCCCGCTGACCGGCGCGGTCAGCCGCTCAGCGCGGTGACGACCGCGTAGCCCAGGAACGCCGCGCCCAGGCCCGCGACCACACTGAGCGCCACATTCGCGTACGCGAGGTGGCGCTTCCCGGTGCGGGCCAGGCGCAGCGTCTCGTAGCTGAGCGTGGACCAGGTGGTCAGCGCGCCGCAGAAGCCGGTGCCGGCCAGCGCTGTCACGCCCGGTCCGACGGGCGCCGCGAGCAGGCCGCCGAGCAGCAGCGACCCGGCCACGTTGACGGTCAGCGTGCCCCACGGGAACGGTGAGCCGTGCCGGGCCTGCACCGCCCGGTCGGTCAGGTAGCGCAGCGGCGCGCCGATAGCGGCGCCGAGCGCGATCAGCAGGACTGTCACTGTGGCCTCCCGTCCCGGGCGGTCACCGTCGGCTCCCGTCGCGGGCGGCCAGCAGCCGGGCGGTCACCGTGTCCCCGGCGGCGACCGCCGCCAGCGCGCCGAGCACAGTCGCGGCCAGGTAGACGC
>NZ_LEKG01000366.1:0-1171 GCF_001029515.1 Micromonospora sp. RV43
CGCGCTTCGCCCGCCCCCGCGCGGACAACCCACCTCCATCGGGATACCTCATCCCATCGATCTACCCCCGCCCAAGATCATCACGCAAACCACATAGGACGAACCTGACTATTCAAGATCTGTAGCCACCCGGTTTGGTGGACAGGATCGGCTCCGACCCGCACCCGACCAGGGCCCGGCGCAGCTTGTACACGTAGGTCTGCAGGGTCGTCATCGCGCTTGCCGGAGGGTCCTGCTCCCACAGCTCGTCGATGAGCTCGCCGGTCTGCACGAGGGCGTTTCGACGCAGCAGGAGAAGCGAAATGACCTGGCGCGGCTTGGGTGCGGTAGGAACGACCTCCCGTCCGTTGGCGTACATTTCCAGAGGCCCGAGCACTCGAAAGTCCATTGAGTCCCCCAAACTCGACGTTCGGTGTAGACGAGGTCGAGCGTAAACGACCTTTACACCGCAGGCCAAAGACTCGGCACCGCAGTGCACAAAGGAAGCAGAGAGTGGTATCGAAAGTAGTAGAGCGTCGATATGGGCATTTCAGAGGTGGCGTTGGCGACGAGCTGGGCGCCCAATTTGTTGCATGCATGTAAACATATCTTGCAGCCATCTTGGGAATGCTGGACAGCCGAGAGATTGACCGGCCTTAAGGCCCCTGTCAATTCTTGGTGCGACTACGAAAGGGCCGCACCGCCCCTGCGACGAGGCCCGGCCGGGAGGAATTGCGGGCGCCCGGAGGTTGAATGATCGAGGCGGCCACCGCCTTATTGACGGCATCGATTCGCGAGACCGCGCTGAGCTTGGCGAAGATGTTGCGCAGGTGCCGCTTCACGGTTGTCTCCGCGAGAGACAGACGGGTCGCGATCTGTGCGTTGCTGAGGCCCTCGGCGGTAGCAGCGAGCACTTCGAGTTCGCGCGGCGACAGCACTTCGTCGCGCCGGCCGTAGACATGGTCGAGGCTGCTGCGTGAGACTCCGAGCACGACCCGGGCCCGATCGCGCGAGACGGCTCGGACCGCGCTCACCAGGTCGTGCCGCGCCACGCTCTTGTGCAGATACAGATCTTGAATGGTCAGGTTGTGTCGGGTTCGAGTGTCAGTCCGGTGTGCGCGAGGAAGCCGTCGAGGAGATCGTCGCGGTACTGGATGCTCTTGAGTCGGTTCTTGATGATCGCCTGGAGGTG
>NZ_LEKG01000064.1:0-36242 GCF_001029515.1 Micromonospora sp. RV43
GTGCGGGGATGCCTGCGGGTGGAGGGGTGCGGAGCAGCCAGAGGGGGTTGCTCGCGCCGACGATCTCGCCGTCGCGGTCGCGGACCTGGGTGCGGACGTACGTGCCGGCGCCGACGCGCACCGGCAGGTCGTACCAGCCCTGCCGCAGCTGCCGCCACGGGACCTGCCCGACCCGGACCGCCGGTGTCGGGTCCGCGACACCGGCCCGGTCGACGTCGCCGGTGACCGTCTCCAGCGTGGCCCCGGCCGGCAGGTCGGTGGCGCGCAGCCGCACCGTGACGGTGTCCTCGGCGAGCACGGCGAGCACGCCCATCGCGCTGCGGCCGCCCAGTTCCAGGTCCAGCGCGCCCCGGTAGCCGGTCAGGTCGGCGAACCACGCCTGCCCGGCGCGCAGCGCCGCGACCAGGTCGTCCCGGCCGGTCGAGGCAGCCCACACGGAGGTGACGTTGCGGTCCCGGCCGGCCCGCCAGTCGGTGCCGTCGTGGTCGTCGGTGACCCCGACGGCGGTGAGCGGGATCGCGTTGCGGGCCGCCACGTCGTACGCCCAGAGGTGGTCCTCGACCGGCCGGCGTCCGATCTCGATCAGGTCGACGCCGAGCGCGTCGCGGCTGACCAGCAGGCGGGCCAGTGATTCGCGGCGTTCGGTGTCCAGCGGGTGGTTCCAGCACACCACCCCGCCGTGCGCGTGCAGGAACTCCACCATCCGCTCGGTGGCGTCGACGTCGTTGTCCCGGTACGGCGGGGACGGGAAGCGCGGCAGCGTGCCGTCGCCGCCGAACCAGTTGAGGTGCCGCACCATCGACACCTCGTACGCCCGGTGGTGGGTGACGCCGGGGTACGCGCCGTCGTAGCCGCGCAGCACCTCGGCGCGCAGTTCCTCGCCCGCCTGGCCGGCGCGGCGGGCGCGGTCGAAGACGAGCCGGTCCACCAGGTACGCGCCGCGCCCACCGCCGGCCGCTGTCACGCCGAGGCGCAGCCCGCGCAGCGAGTTGTCCCCGGCGACCAGGTCGGGCCAGAGCCGCCGCACGTCGGCGAGCAGGTCGAACGTGTGCCGCCGCCAGGCGCCGGGCGGGGCGGGCGTCTCGACGGTGCCGTGCCGGCCGTCCACTGTGTGCCGGACCGTGTCCACGCCGCCGAGGCGGTAGCGCAGCACGAGCTGCCCGGCGGGCCGGCCGGGTCCGGCCGGGTGGTGCGACAGCGCGAGCTCCACGGTGAGCGTGGCGTCCCGGCCCGCCGCTTCGGGGCGTACGTCGAGGTGCAGTGTGGTGTCGGAGATGTTGGCGGTGTGCGTCCAGTTCCACGCCTTGCCCGCGTACCAGAGGGTGCCGGAACCGGCGGCGGTGAGGCGCAGCGCGCGGCCCGGGCCGTCGGGGGCGTCCGGCGCGTCCACGAAGTCGGCGGCCGAGGCGGTCAGCCGTCCCTCGGTGGCGGGCTGCCAGGTCCAGGCGAGGCCGCCCTCGCGTTCCTCCGGGCCGTCGAAGTGGACGACCCGGCGGTGGTCGTGGGCGGCCACCCGGAAGTCGTGGTCGGTCCACCACAGCACGTCGACGCCGTTGCGGCGGGCCTGGTCGAGGTGGGCGGCGTAGCTGGCCACGCCCTCGCTGAACGAGGCGTGCAGGTGCATCGCCATGCTGACCGGCCGCCGGCCGCGCGGCGGGGGCGGCGGCCCGTCGTTCGTGGCGGCCAGCCCGATCGGCACGCCGATCCCGGCGACCGCCAGCCCGCCCGCGGCGACGAGCACGCTGCGCCGGTCCAGCCGCCCTCGACCCGCCATGCCACTCCCCCGTCCGCCGGGGCCAGCGTACGGGCGGAACCTCAGCGCGGGGGCACCGCCACCCGGGCGGCGAGCGGGCGTCCGGCCAGCCGCCGGATCGTCAGGTACGCCTCGCAGCCGAGGCAGAGCCCGAACGCGGCGTTGAGGAAGGCGGCGGCCAGCGCCGCGCCGGCGGCGGCCAGGCCGAGCGCGGGCAGCCCGGCGAACCAGCCGGCCGCACCGACGACGCTGAAGACCAGGCCGACGACCTGGGCGAAGCGCACCGGCGCGACCGGCTCCAGCTCCGCCGGCGGGTCCAGCCGGGGCGCCACCAGGGCGCGGAACAGCAGGCCGTACGGGCCGACGCGCGGGTTCAGGGCGGTGAGCGCGAACACGACGGCCTGGGCGAGCAGGAGCAGCCCGGAGCCGGTGACGAGGACGATCGCGAGGACGACTGTGGTGAGGACGGCGGCGAAGCGCGGTCCCCGGGGGTCGAGCAGCATGGGGTGGGTCCGTTCGTGCGGGGGGTAACGGGCGGTCGGTCAGGCGGGACTCGCCGCCGCACAGAGGCTCGTGGCGAGCCGGCCGTGGCCCACCACCCGGCGGCGGGTCAGCCGTACGCCGGTCATCGCGCTGCCCCGGCCGTGAGCGCGGCGATCAGGTCGTCGCGGTCGGGCACGCCGGCGGCCCGGCGCACCACGCGGCCTGCGGCGTCCACCACCAGCACCGTCGGGGTACGCCACACGTCCAGTTCCCGGGCCGCGTCGAGGTGTTCGTCCACGCCCACCTCCAGCACCGCGATCCCGTCGAGGCGGGCGGCGACGTCGGCGAGCACCCGGCGGGCGGCCCGGCAGGGCGCGCAGACCGGGGCGGAGAACTGCACCAGCGTGACCTCGCCGGGGCGTACCCCGAGGGCGGTGAGGGTGGCCCGGTGCGGCGCGTCGGCGGCCGATGGGCCCTTCCGGACGGCGCGCAGCCGCCCGTCGTGGCGGCGGCGCCACCAGCCGAACGCGGTGGCGGCCGCGAGCACCGCGACGAGCACGACGATCCCGGTCGGGCTGGGCGACTGCACGGGCCCAGGCCGCCACGGCGGGTCGCGGAAGGCCATGGTCCGTCCCGGTCAGCGGACGTGAGATCGCCTACTCCGGCGGTAGGAGCAACCGGCTCACCGGCCGGTGAACGTCGCTTTTGTCCTCTGGCGCACCGCGCGAGCTTGGCAATATTCTCCACCACGCGCGCAGTCGTTGCAGTTCCTTTACATCGCCCGGCGCCGGCCGGGCCATCGAGGAGGCGAGATGCACTTCGACCACCCCGAGCTGGACCGCCGTACGCTGCTGCGGGCCGGTCTCGGCGCCGCCGCGGTCGCGGTCGTCGGCAGTGAGCTCGCCCTGCCGGGCACCGCGCAGGCCGCGCCGGGCGCGGACCTCGACTGGATCATCAGCTGCGACGAGTGGGCCGCCCGTCCGCCGGCCGACCCGCTGTCGGTGAGCGCGATCCCGACCAACAAGATCATCGTGCACCACATGGCGTTCCCGAACGTCACGGACTACTCCGAGGAGCACGCCAAGCAGCTCGCCCGCGACTGCCAGGACCTGCACATGGACGGCAACGGCTGGTCCGACACCGGGCAGCACTTCACTGTGAGCCGCGGCGGTCACGTCCTGGAGGGACGCCACGGCAGCCTGGACCGGCTGCGCGCCGGCGACCGGCAGATGATCGCCGCGCACTGCCCGGGCGAGAACGGGCGGGCCATCGGCATCGAGAACGAGGGCACCTACGTCACCGAGACGCCGCCGGAGGAGCTGCTCGACTCCCTCGCCCGGCTGTGCACAGCGATCTGCCGGCAGTACGGGCTGCACGCCCACGACATCTTCGGTCACTGGGACTTCCGCGCCACGCTCTGCCCGGGCGCGATGTTCTACCGGGGGTTCCCGGCGCTGCGCCGCGCGGTGTTCAAGAAGCTCGGCACGAAGCTGGGCGACGTGCCGGCCCGCCGCTGGCCGGACATCTGGCGCTTCGTCGGCGGCCCGGTGGTCCGGGTCGCGCAGTACCTGCTCACGTTCCGCGGCTACACCGTGCCGGTGACGGGCGTGTTCGACGCGGCCACGGTCGCGGCCGTGCAGGACTGGCAGGCGCGCAACGGCATCCCGGTCGACGTCGACGCCACGCTCACGGCGCCGACGTGGGAGACCCTGGCCCCGGAGCTGGACCAGAAGTCGTCGGGCGTCCCGGTGGTGGCCGCGCAGTTCATGCTCGCCTCCAAGGGCTACGCCGAGGTCACCCCGACCGGCGAGTACGACCACGCCACCCGCACTGCGGTGAAGGACCTCCAGCGCCTGCACGGACTACCGCCCAACGGCAAGATCAGCACCACTACCTGGTGCGCGCTCGTGGGGGGTGTGGTGCGCCAGTCGTTCCACAAGCACTGACGGCGCACCGGCGGGGAGAGCGGTGGGGGTGGCAACGGCGCCACCCCCACCGCGTCGTTGCGGGATGGAACGCGACGAAACGTCGGCATTGACGACTGGTGAACGACGGCTATCCCGGACGGCGGTGGTGCGCCGATCATTGCCCGCAGATAGATATGAGTCATTCTCACCTCCGGGCAGAACGCCCGGGCGCGGAGGCCGAGACGCCGTCAGCCGGGCGTACCGAACGGCCCTACTCCGCGTCCCCCGGAGGATCGCCATGCCATTACCCGCCATCCGTGCCCGCCTCGCGGCGCTCACCGCCGCCGCCCTCACCGCGAGCGTCCTGACGGTCATCGCGCCGGCACCGGCGCTCGCCGCCACCACGTTCACCCCCGACGACTACTGCCTCGGCCAGTGCGCCGACATCCTGCCCCCCGGGCAGAACGGCAACGCCACACTCGCCGGCATCCTGGCCCACCAGGCGCTCGGCACCCGTCCCGCGCACTCCAGCGACCAGCTCGACGAGTACGCCAACCTGGTCTACAACTACGCCGGGCTGACCGACGAGCAGATCGCCCACTTCTACAACGACGCCTCGTTCGGCGTCCCCGACGCCCAGGTCGAGAGCAGGATCTCGCCACGCTCGGACGTCACCATCGTGCGGGACAAGGCCACCGGCGTCCCGCACGTCACCGGCACCACCCGCGCCGGCACCATGTTCGGCGCCGGGTACGCCGGCGCCCAGGACCGGCTCTGGGTGATGGACCTGCTGCGGCACGTCGGCCGCGGCAACGTCAGCTCGTTCGCCGGCGGCGCGCCGGGCAACCGGGAGCTGGAGCAGAGCGTCTGGGCCAACTCGCCCTACACCGAGGCGGACCTCCAGGCCCAGGTCGACGCGCTGCGCCTCAAGGGCACCCGGGGCCAGCAGCTCTACACCGACGTCGTCGACTACATCGCCGGCATCAACGCCTACATCGACAAGTCGATCGCCGACGACAACTACCCCGGCGAGTACGTGCTCACCGGCGCCGGGAAGCCGAAGCACTTCACCATGACCGACCTGATCGCCACCGCCGGTGTCATCGGCGGGCTGTTCGGCGGGGGCGGCGGCAGCGAGATGCAGTCCGCGCTGGTCCGGGTGGCCGCCCGGGCCAAGTACGGCCCGACCGAGGGCGACCGGGTCTGGACGGCGTTCCGCTCGCAGAACGACCCGGAGACCGTGCTGACGCTGCACGACGGGCAGAGCTTCCCGTACGGCGCGACGCCGCCCGGCGCGACCAGCGCGGTGCTGCCGGACGCCGGGACGGTGGTCGCCGAGCCGCTCGCGTACGACGCCACCGGCGGAGCCGCCGCCCGCACCGGCAGCAGCGCCGCCACCAAGGACCTGGTCGGTGGCCTGTCCAACCTGCGGGCGCACGGCATGTCCAACGCGGTAGTGGTCTCCGGCCGGCACACCACCACCGGCAACCCGGTGGCCGTGTTCGGCCCGCAGACCGGCTACTTCGCGCCGCAACTGCTCATGCTCCAGGAACTCCAGGGGCCGGGCATCAGCGCACGTGGCGCGGCGTTCGCCGGGCTGAACCTCTACGTGCTGCTCGGCCGCGGCCAGGACTACGCGTGGAGCGCCACCTCCGCCTCCCAGGACCTGACCGACACGTACGCCGTGCCGCTGTGCACCACCGACGGCAGCGCGCCGACACTGCGCTCCAACCGCTACCTCTACCGCGGCCAGTGCCTCGCCATGGAGGTGCTGGAGAAGCGCAACTCCTGGTCGCCGACGCTCGCCGACTCCACCCCGGCCGGCGCGTACACGCTGCGCTCGCTGCGCACCAAGTACGGGCTGGTGGCCTACCGGGGGCTGGTGAACGGGCAGCCCACCGCGTTCACCAAGCTGCGCTCCACCTACCGGCACGAGGCCGACTCGGCGATCGGCTTCCAGGCGTACAACGACCCGGCGGCGATGGGCAGCGCGGCGGCGTTCCAGGCGTCCGCGGCCAGCGTCGGGTACGCGTTCAACTGGTTCTACGTCAACTCGACCGAGGCGGCGTACTACAACTCCGGCTCCAACCCGGTCCGCCCGTCCGGGCTCGACCCGAACCTGCCCGCGAAGGCGGAGCCGGCGTACGAGTGGGCCGGCTGGAACCCGGACACCAACGACGCCACGTACGCCCCGGCGTCGGCCCACCCGCAGTCGGTCAACCAGGACTACTACGTCAGCTGGAACAACAAGCAGGCGCGTGACTTCGGCGCGGCCGACGGCAACTTCAGCTACGGCGCGGTGCACCGGGGTCAGCTGCTCGACGGGCCGGTGAAGGCGGCCATCGCCCAGCGCAAGGTCGGCCGTGCCGACATCGTGCGGATCACCGCCGAGGCGGCGGTGACCGACCTGCGCGGCCAGCAGGTCCTCGGCGAACTGCTGCGGGTGCTCGACAGCACGCCGGTCACCGACCCGGCGCTGGCCGCCGCGGTGACCAAGCTGCGGGCCTGGCAGCAGGCCGGGTCGCGGCGGGTGGAGACGTCACCCGGCTCGAAGGTCTACCAGCACGCCGAGGCCATCCGGATCTTCGACGCCTGGTGGCCGCTGCTCGCCTCGGCGCAGTTCCGTCCCGGGCTCGGCCCCGACCTGTACGGCGCGCTCGTCGGCGCCCTCCAGGTCAACGAGGCCCCCTCGGGCGGCCAGAACGGCGCCCGCGACGGCACCGTGAACTGGGCGGCGCAGGGCCAGGCCCACAAGGGCTCGGCGTTCCAGTACGGCTGGTGGGGCTACGTCGACAAGGACCTGCGGGCCGTGCTCGGCGACCCGGTGGCCGGCGGGCTCGGACGCACGTACTGCGGCAACGGCAACCTGGGCGCGTGCCGGCAGTCGCTGCTCGACACGCTCGGTCAGGCCGCGGCCGCGCCGGCGACCACCGTCTACCCGGGCGACTCGTCCTGCGGGGCGGGCGACCAGTGGTGCGCGGACTCGATCGCCCAGTCCGGGCTCGGCGGCATCACCCACCCGCTGATCGCCTGGCAGAACCGGCCCACGTACCAGCAGGTCGTCTCGTTCCCGGCGCGCCGGGGCGACGCGGTGACCAACCTGGCGCAGGGCCGTACCGCCACCGCGTCCAGCACGCAGTTCCTGACCAGCAACACCCCGGCGAAGGCGGTGGACGGCAGTCTCGGCACCCGGTGGGCCAGCAGCTACAACGACAACCAGTGGCTGCGGGTGGATCTCGGATCGGCCCGGACGATCAGCCGGGCGGTGCTGCGGTGGGAGGCCGCGTACGCCACCGGCTACCGGATCGAGGTCTCCGGTGACGGCAACTCCTGGCAGCCGGTGTTCAGCACCACCGCCGGCAACGGCGGCGTCGACAACGTGACGTTCGCCCCGGTCAGCGCACGCTACGTGCGGATGTACGGCGTCACGCGGGCCACCTCGTACGGCTTCTCGCTCTACGAGTTCGAGGTCTACGGACGGTGACCGCACGCGACCGGCCGGCGGGGACTCCCGCCGGCCGGTCGTCGTGTCCAGGCAGGTCAACGCCGTCGATTCGAACACGTGTGCGAAGATGGCGGGGTGTCGAGCGAGGCCACCATCCTGCACGCCGACCTGGACGCGTTCTACGCCTCGGTCGAGCAGCGCGACGACCCCCGGCTGCGCGGCCGGCCGGTGATCGTCGGCGGCGGCGTGGTGCTCGCGTGCAGCTACGAGGCCAAGGCCCGGGGCGTGCGCAGCGCGATGGGCGGCCGGCAGGCGCGGCGGCTCTGCCCGGACGCGATCGTGGTGCCGCCCCGGATGGCCGCGTACACGGCCGCCAGCCGGGCGGTGTTCGAGATCTTCCGGCACACCACCCCGCTCGTCGAAGGGCTCAGCATCGACGAGGCGTTCCTCGACGTGGGTGGGCTGCGGCGGCTTGCCGGAGCGCCGGCCGCCGTCGCGGCCACGCTGCGGGAGCGGGTACGCCGCGAGGTCGGCCTGCCGATCACCGTCGGCGTGGCCCGGACGAAGTTCCTGGCGAAGGTGGCCAGCGGCGTGGCGAAGCCGGACGGGCTGCTGGTGGTCGAGCCGGACCGGGAACTGGCGTTCCTGCACCCGCTGCCTGTCGAACGGCTGTGGGGCGTCGGCCCGGTCACCGCCGCGCGGCTGCGCGACCGCGGCATCCGTACCGTCGGGCAGGTGGCCCGGCTGGACGAGCCGGCGCTGGTGTCGCTGCTCGGCGCGGGCGCCGGGCGGCACCTGCACGCCCTGGCGCACAACCGCGACCCCCGGGCGGTGCAGGTGGGCCGCCGCCGCTCCTCGATGGGCGCGCAGCACGCGCTGGGACGCGGCCCGCACTCCCCCGCCGACCTGGACGCGGTGCTGGCCGGGCTGGTCGACCGGGTCACCGGGCGGATGCGCGCGGCCCGGCGCACCGGCCGCACGGTGACGTTGCGGCTGCGCTTCGCCGACTACACGCGGGCCACCCGGTCGCACACGCTCGACGAGCCGACCGCGCAGACCGGGCCGTTGCGGGCCGCCGCCCGTGACCTGCTGCGCGCCGCGCTGCCGCAGATCGCGGAACAGGGCGTCACGCTTCTCGGCGTGTCGGTGGGCAACCTGGGCAGCGGGCACACCCAGCTCACCCTGCCGTTCACCGCCGAACCCGGTCCGGCGCTGGACGCCGCCGTCGACGCGGTGCGGGACCGCTTCGGCTCGCGGGCGCTGACCCGCGGCGTGCTGCTCGGCCGCGACCCGGGCGTCGAGATGCCCCGGCTGCCGGACTGACCGCCCGGCCTCCTCCCGGAGTAGGAGACGGGCTCCGACCCGTGGCCGCGGGTGCGGCCTCCGGGCGGGCGCGACCGGCCCGGCCCGTCACGAGCATCTACAGGCATGACTACCCTGCGGAACCGGGCGGCCGGATGGCACCGCCCCCTGATGCTCCTCGTGTCCGCGATGGCGGTGCTCACCGTCGTCGCCGCGGTCGGCGTCGTGGCCGACCCGCGCGTGCTCACCGGCGCGCCCATCTGGCTCAAGCCGCTGAAGTTCGCGATCTCGTTCGTGCTCTACGGCGTCACGCTCGCCTGGATGCTGTCCCTGTTGCCCCGCCGCAGCCGGGCGGCCGAGCGGGCCGCCACCGTGATCGTGGCCATGTCCGTGCTGGAGATGGTCGTCATCGTGGGTCAGGTGCTCCGGGGCACCACCAGTCACTTCAACGGGACCACGACGCTGAACGCGGTGCTGTTCGACGTCATGGGCGTGGCGATCACCGTGTTGTTCGCGGCCCAGTTCGTGCTGGCGGTCGTGCTGGCCCGCCGGTCCCTTCCGGACCGGGCCGGTGGGTACGCGGTCCGGCTCGGTCTCGCCGTGTCCCTGCTCGGCATGCTCGTCGCGTTCCCGATGGTGGTGCAGCGCCCGGCCGGCGCGGCCGCCGGGATCAGCGGCGCGCACAGCGTCGGTGTGCCCGACGGCGGCCCGGGGCTGCCGCTGCTCGGATGGAGCACCACCGGCGGTGACCTGCGCGTCGGGCACTTCGTCGGGATGCACGCGTTGCAGGCGCTGCCGCTGCTGGCGATCCTGCTCGACCGGTTCCTCGGCGCGCGGCTGGACGAGCTGACCCGGGCCCGGCTGGTGCTCGTCGGCGGTGCCGCGTACGCCGGGCTCACCCTGCTGGTGACCGGGCAGGCGTTGCGCGGGCAGCCGCTGGTGGCCCCGGACGCGCTCACGCTCGCCGCGGCGGGGGTGCTGGTGGCGGCCACGGCGACGGCCACCACGCTGGTGCTGGCCCGCCGCAGCCGGCGTACCGGTGTGGTGCTGGTCGGATGAGCACCACGGTCTCCGGCCCGCTCGGCCCGGCGGTCCACCTCGGACCGCCGGGCGGGTGGCGGCGGCCGGTGAACGCGGTGGCCTCCGGCCGCACCGGTTGCCTAGGCTGACGCCGTGGCCTGGGTCGGTCGGCTGTTCGACGCGCGCGACACGCTCGCGCGGATTCTGCTGCTGGACCTCAGCG
The DNA here is from genome assembly GCF_001029515.1 of Micromonospora sp. RV43. NCBI lineage: Bacteria > Bacillati > Actinomycetota > Actinomycetes > Micromonosporales > Micromonosporaceae > Micromonospora > Micromonospora sp. RV43. The sequence goes on from NZ_LEKG01000064.1 coordinate 10,134, forward strand.
GCATCGGCTATCTGGTCTTCGGCGCGCACGGCGGCCCGGCCGCCACCGGTACGCAGTGGGCGCTGGCGGTCCCGGCGTTCGTGCTGGCGCTGCTGTGCCACCGCCGTCCGCTGCTGAACCTGCTGATCCAGGCGGTCCTGCTGGTCGCCGCGCTCGTCCTGGTCGACGACGTGATGATCAACCAGGTCGGTGCGAGCTGGGCGCTGCTGGAGCTGACGATGCGGGCCACCCGGCCCCGCACCGTCTGGCTGGGCGCCGGGCTGCTCGCCGTCGTCGACCTGACCAGCCTGATCGGCGAACCGGTCCGCGCGGCGCTCACCGGCCTGTTCGGGCTGGCCGTCACCGTCGGCCTGCCGTTGCTGCTCGGACTGGTCGTGCGGACCACCCGGGAACTCGGGCGGCAGGCCGAGGAGCGGGCCGAGGCGGAACGGCGACGGCGCGAGTCGGAGAGCCGGGCGGCCCGTGCCGACGAGCGCGGCGCCATCGCCCGGGAACTGCACGACGTGCTCGCGCACCACGTCGCGTCGATGGTGCTGCGGGTCGGCGTGGCCCGGCACGTGCTGCCGGACCTGGACCCCCGGGTCGGCGAGGTGTTCGACGACGTGCACGCCACCGGCACGGCCGCCCTGACCGACCTGCGGCGGCTGGTGGCGGTGCTGCGCGACCCGGACGGCCTCCGCGGCGACGCCGCCCTGACCGCGATCGAGCCGACGGCGCTGCCGGCCGCGCTCGGCGCGGCGGTCGACCGGGCCCGGCAGGCAGGCGTCGTGGTGGAGGCCGACATCGACCCCGCGGTCGGCACGCTCGACGCGGTACGCGGCCAGGCGGTGCTGCGACTGACCCAGGAGGCGTTGACGAACGTGGCAAAACACGCCGGCGCGGCGGCCCGCGCACACCTGACCGTGTCGGTCGAGGACGGCGCGGTGCACTGGACGGTGACCGACGACGGGCGGGGCGCCGCGCCGGCCGGGGTGCCCACCGGCGGCGGCCACGGCATCGTCGGGATGCGGGAGCGGGTCGAGGTGCTCGGCGGGCGGCTGGAGGCCGGGCCCACCGGGTCCGGCTGGCGGGTCCGGACCGTGCTGCCCCCGGCCGAGTCCGCCCACCGGGCGCCCCGGCCCCGGGCGGGCACGCCGGAGCCGGCGTGATCCGGGTGCTGCTGGTCGACGACCAGCACCTCATCCGGGCCGGCCTGCGGATGCTCTGCGACGCCCAGCCCGACCTCGAGGTCGTCGGCGAGGCCGACAACGGCCGGGACGCGGTCGCCCTCGCCGCGCGGCTGCGACCCGACGTGGTGGTGATGGACCTGCGGATGCCCGGCGTCGACGGGATCACCGCGACCAGCCGGATCCTCGCCGGCCGGCCCGCCACCCGGATCATGGTGCTCACCACGTTCGGCGACGACGACCACCTCTACCCCGCGCTCACCGCAGGTGCCTGCGGGTTCCTGCTCAAGGACGCGCCCCCGGCCGACCTGCTCGACGGCGTCCGCCGCGCCGCCGCCGGGGACAGCCCGTTCAGCCCGGACGTCCTGCGCCGGCTGGTCGAACGCGCGGTGCACGCCCGCGCCGGCGCGCCCCGGCGTACGGCCGACCTGACCGCGCGCGAGCAGGACGTGCTGGACCTGGTCGCCGACGGGCTGTCGAACACCGAGATCGCCGACCGGCTGCACATCGGGGTGACCACAGTGAAGACGCACATCACCAGCCTGATGACCAAGACCGGCAGCGCCAACCGGGTACGCCTGGCGCTGTGGGCGCGCGGCGGCTGACCCGGTCACTCCTCGATCGCGCCGCCCACCGCCCGCAGGTGCGCCCGGAACGTCAGCGCCGGGTCCGCCTCCCGGGCCGCCAGGTACGCGCCGAACCCGACCTGCGCGCGCAGCGACTCCCCGGCCCGGATCCGGTCGGCCTGCCGCCGTTCGGTGTCCCGGATGGACTCGGCCAGGTCGAACAGTTCCCCGGCCCGATCGGCGGGTACGAACAGCACACCGTCGTCGTCGGCCAGCGCCAGATCCTGCGGGCCGACGGTGAACGGCCCGACCATGGCGTGCGCCAGCGCCCCGTCCGGACGCGGGTCCAGCTCCAGGGGCCCGCTCGGGGTGGCGCCGAGGCTGAACACCGGCAGCCCGACCGCGACCAGGTCCGCGGTGTCCCGGTGCGCGCCCCACACCACCAGCCCGGCCAGGCCGGCCGCCCGCGCCTCCAGCACCACCAGGTCGCCGACGCAGGCCCGGTCGGTGCGCCCGCCGTCGTCGACGACGAGCACGTCCCCCTCGGCGGCCTGCTCGATCGCCTCCAGGAAGACGTCCACGCTGCCGGCGTGCCGGGCCGGGCGGACCCGGCCGGCCAGGCGCCGCCCGGGCAGCACCGGGACGACGGCGGCCGGGGCGCAGCGGACGGGGACACCGGCGCGCAGGCAGGCGTCGGCGACGTGCGCGGTGGTGAGCGCGGCGAAGCGGGCGGCCGGTGCGTCCTGACGGATGTCCATGCGCCGACGCTAACCAGCCGGACCGGCTCGGGCAGGTGCCAGTTCACGCCCGGTGGCCTTCGGCTGGTGCCGTCCGGCGGGCCGGCGCGGGACCGGCCGGCTCATCCGGGCCCGGACCGGCGGGCGCGCCTCCGCCTCCCCCGCCCCGGCGGCCCGGCGCACTGTGCCGTTGGCGTCCTCGGGCCGGCAGCCGGTGGCCCGCAGCAGCTCGCTCTGCCCGGTCCGCAGGTCGCTGATCATCGCCTCGCCGTAGGTGCGCACGCCCTGCGACCAGGCGCGCCCGGCCAGCTCGGCGCCCTGCCGGACCAGCTCCCGGGTGCGTTCCAGATCCTCTCCGGACTTGCAGGCCCGCTTCAGCTCCCGCACCGCCTCGCCGAGGCGGGCCACCGCGTCGGGCAGCGCGGGCGGGATCGGCTCGTCGTACTGCAACGCGGTGGCGGAGCGGCGGGCGATCGAGCGGGCGTACAGGAGCAGCCGTTCGAGGTGCTGGGTCGCGTCGGCGTACCTGTGGAACTGGGCGCGGCGGTGCCAGCGGGCCGGCGCGATGGTGACCACCTCCTCGGCCCCGCTGAGCGCGTCGTTGAGCCGCCCGATGTCCGGTTCGAGCCCGCGCAGGTCCTCCAGGGCGCGCTGGGCCGCGTCGGCGTCCCGCCGGGTCAGCGCGTGGGCGACGGCGTCGAGCTGCTCGGTGAGCCGGGCGACCACCGGTTCCACCGCCCGGTCCAGCACGCGGATCGGGTTGACCGGCAGCAGCAGCGCCACCACGAACAGACCGACCAGGCCGCCGACCAGCGCGTCGAAGATGCGGGGCAGTTCCAGGCCGGGCTGCACCGGCGCGAGCGTGGCGATCAGCACCGCCGTGCCGCCGGCCTGGCCGACGAGCGCGCCGCCGCGCCCGGCCACCAGCAGGGCGGTGGCGATGGCGAGCGTGACCACCAGGCCGGTCTGCCAGGAACCGCTGCCGAGCAGCGCGCGCAGCAGGTCACCGACCACGATGCCGAGGCCGACGCCGACGAGCAGCTCGAACGTGCGACGGGCGCGCTGGCCGATGGCGGTGGCGATGGTGCCGACCGCGGCGGCGGGAGCGAAGACGTGCGCGCCGGAGCCGAGCAGCTCCTGGGCGAGCAGCGCGGCGAGCGCCGCGGCCAGCCCGGCCTGCGCGGAGATCACCACGGTGATCTCCAGCTGGCGCAGCCGGTTCCGGCCGGCCGCGCCGCCCTGGGCGCGGGCCCGGGAGAGCGCGAGACCGCCCCGCTCGACCGCCCGGTCCAGGGGCGAGCGGACGGTGTCGGCGCGGCGGTCGGTCATGACGTCGGTTACCCGGCTCCGGGCCGGTGAATCGTGTGCCGCGCTCCCGCGCGCCGTGGGCGGGTCAGCGGCGGTACGTGCGGTCGAGCAGGTCGAACAGCGCCGTCCAGTGCCGCTGCGTGGCCCGCTCGTCGTACATCGGGGTGTCCGACTGGGTGTAGCCGTGGCGGGCGCCGGCGTACACCTCGGAGCGGTAGGTCACCCCGGACGCGTCCAGCGTCTTCTCCAGCGTGGCGATCTGCTCGGCGGTCATCGACGGGTCGGCGTCGGCGTGCCCGAAGTAGAGTTCGCCGGTCACCGCGCCGACGGCCAGGTGCGGGCTGTCCGGGGCGTCGGTGACCACCCGGCCGGCGTGGAACGCGGCCACCGCGGCGATCCGGTCCGGGAGTGCCTCGATCGCACGCAGCGCGTTCGTGCCGCCCATGCAGTAGCCGGTGATCGCCGCCGGACCCGGCGCGACGTCCGGACGGGCGGCGAGGAAGTCCAGGTAGGCGGCCGTGTCGCGGGCCACCGCGTCCGGCGTCAACGCGGCCATCATCGGCCCGATGCTCTCGAACAGGGCGCCCCGGCGGCTGTCGTCGGCGAGCGCGCCGAGATCGATCAGCGGGGCGCGCCCGGCGCGGTGGAACAGGTTGGGGGCGAGCACCACGTACCCGCGCTCGGCGATCGTGGCGGCCATCTCCGCGACCCGGGGCCGCAGCCCGAACGCGTCCATGAACAGCAGCACGGCCGGGAAGGGCCCGCCGGTCCCCGGCGTGGCCAGGTAGGCGTCGGCGGTTCCGTCGGGGGTGGGCACGTCCACGGTCGTCGGCTGCACTGCCGGGCCTCCTCGCTGCGGGTTCCGGGCTGCACGCTACCCCCCGGCCCGGCGGCCGTTTGCGGAGGTCCAGCGTGGGAATCCGGCGATCCCGGCGGAGGAAGGCGGCGAGATGGACCAGGACCAGTTCATCGGCGCGGTGGCCCAGCGGTGCGGCGCGTCCGCGGAGCAGGCCACCGCGATCACCCGGGCGACGTTGACCACGCTGGCCGAGCGCATCGACGGCGGGGAGGCCCGCGACCTCGCCGACCGGCTGCCGGAGGCGCTGCGGGCGTACGCGTTCGGCCCGGCCGAGGACGCCGAGCCGTTCGGGCTCGACGTGTTCGTGGAGCGGGTGAGCGGACGCGCCGACGTGGACGTGGACGCCGCCCGGGACGGGGTCACGGCGGTCTTCGACGTACTGCGCGACGCCGTCGACCCGGCCGTCTACGCCCAGGTCGTCGGACAGCTCCCGGCCGAGTACGGCGACGTGGCCGACCAGAGCGCCCCGTACGTACGGCGCTCGGCGTGACGGGGACGCGATGAGCGAGGACGCGCTGCGCCGCCCGCCCGAGGCCGACGCGCAGGAGCAGCGGCAGGACGAGACGCTCGTCGGGCCGCCCGACACGGTCGACGCGGCGGTGCCCGAGGCGGGCGAGGCGGACCTGGCCGAGCAGGGTGTGCTGCGCCCGCCGAGCGACCGGGCCGGCCTGGGCGAGTCGGTGCGCGACGACCTCACCGCCGCCGACGCGGTGGAGCAGAACACGGAGATCCCGCTGCCCGACGAGGAGCGCTGGGCCTGACGGTCAGTGATCCGGGCTGTCCGCCCGGGCCATCAGCCGCAACGCGTTCGGGTCCAGGCCGATGCGGACCGGCGTCTGCCCGTACGGCTCGCCGTCGACCTCGATGCGGGCCGGCCGGTCGGTGTCCAGCCACAGCTGGCGTACCGCCAGGAACGGCTCGTCGCCGAGCGTGCGGCGGTGGCCGGCCGCCGCGTTGCGCGCCGTCTCGCGCAGCAGCCCGCGCCGGGTCGGCCCACCCACCGGGTACGCGACCAGCAGCCGGTCGTCGGCGGTGGCGTCGGCGGTGATGGGCCGGCCGGCGTGGAAGCCGCCGTTGGCCACGTACACCTGGTGGGTGGTGAACGTGTGCTCGCGGCCCTCGGCGCGGACCGTCACGGCCAGCGGCCGGTGCCGGGCGAGCAGCCCCAGCCCGGTCAGCGGGTACGCGAGCCGCCCGACGACCCGCTTCAGCCCCGGCGGCGCGGCCTGCATGATGTCGGCGGACAGCCCGATCCCGACGTGGTTGGTGAACCGGGTGTCACCGATCAGGCCCAGGTCGACGTCGATCACCTTGCCGTCGGTGAGCACCGCGACGGCGGCGTCCAGGTCGAGCGGGACGCCGACGGTGCGGGCGAAGTTGTTAGTGGTGCCCAGCGGCAGCAGGCCCATCGCGACGTCCCGGTGGGCGAGCAGCCGGGCGGCGGCGCCGACGGTGCCGTCGCCGCCGCCGGTGACCAGCAGGTCCGGCCCGAGGTCGGCGGCCTCGGCGAGCACCCGGTCCAGCTCGCCGGGCCGGTCCACCGGGTACGCGCCGAGCAGCGCGAAACCGGCCGCCCGCAGGCGTGCGTGGACGGTGTCGTAGAGCCGCCAGCCGCGGCGGGAGTGGGCGTTGACCACGAGCGCCGCCCGCCGTCGTTCCCGGATCGCCGTCGACAGCTCCTGCTTGGTCCGCACGGTTGCGACCCTATCCGCCGCGGCGGCGACGGATCGGCGCACGGGTGGACGACATCGGTTATCGTCGCGACGGCCATGATCGTCGATCTTCGAGGGTGGATGTCCAGATGAGTCAGCCGGCCGCGCCGCAGGCGACAGCACCAGTGCCCCCGCCCACGCCGCCGTACCGGCCGTCGCGAGTCCTGATCGGGCTGGCGCTGACCGTTCCGGCGGTGATCGCCTGGGTCTGGTCGTACGTCCTGCCCACGCTGTCCACTGCGGCCCGCAGCTTCCAGGCGGACGGGCCGCGCCGCTCGGGCGAGTCGGTCGGCACGGCGAACTACGAGGCCGCCTTCACCGACGGGGTGGTCGGGCAGATCGGGTTCGCGGTGCTGCTCGGCCTGGTCCCGCTGGCGGTGGCGCTGCTCGCCGCGCCGCTGCTCGCGGTCCTCGCCGACCGGGCCGGCCGGGTGGCCCGCCTGGTCACCCGGGGCGTGCTGGCGCTGCCGCTCGCCGCGTACGCGCCGGTCGCGGTGTTCCTCGGCCGGCGCGCCGAGCACATCGAGAACGGCACCTTCACCCAGGAACTGCAGTCTCCCCGGACGCTCCTCGTCTCGGCGCTGGCACAGGTGACGTTCGGGCTGGTCGTCGCGGTGGCCGCGACGCTGTACCTGAGCGCCCTGCGTCGCCGCGAGCCCGACCAGCGGCCCGCGCCCGCCATGCTGGCCGTCGGTGGGCTGCTCGGCCTGAGCGTTCTCGCCGCCGCCCTGCAGACCTACACCGCACCGTACATCCTGACCGGCGGCGGGCCGCGCGGCGACGACACGGCGACGCCGGTGTTCACCGCCGCGCAGACCTCGTTCCGGACGATGCGCCTGGGCGCCGGATCGGCCACGTCGACGCTGCTGCTGGTGCTGCTCGGGCTGCTCGGACTGGCCGCGGTGGCGCTCATCCTGGCCACCCGGCTGCGCATCGAGTTCGACGGCTGGCGGGACGACCCGGCCGTGCGGGAGGCGGAGTCCTACTCCGGCCGCCGGCCGCTGCTCGTCGGGCTGACCGCCGTCGCGCTCGTCGTCGTCCTCGGCGTGACCGTCTGGGCGTCGCTGCCGTGGCTGCGGAACCTCTCCGCCGACACCGGGCCCCTGCCCCGGGGGGTCGAGACCTCGAACCTGTTCGCCAACACCTGGGTGCCGCCGCTGCTGTCCACACTCATCGCGGTGGCGCTCGCCGCGCTGGCCGGGTTCGGGATCGGCGCGCTGCGCCCGCTCGGGCGCTACAGCGAACTGCTGCTGGTGCCGTTCGCGCCGTGGTTGTTCGTCGGCGTCGGCCCGCTGGCCATCGCCGGTTTCGAGCGCACCAGGGAACTCGACCAGCTCGGCTTGTTCCTCGGCCTGGTGCCGCCGACCTGGCTGTCGGTGCCCGCGCTGTTCGCGTTCACGCTGCTGTTCCGAGGCCAGCACGAGCGGTGGCGCTCCGGCGGCGGCGTCGGCCGTACCCTGCTGCTGCCGGCGCTGCCGATGCTGGCCGTGACCACGTTGGCGACCTGGCTGGCGCACGTCCAGTCGCCACTGTGGGGGATGCTGGTGGGCCGCGGCCCGGACAGCCTGACCGCTCCCGCGCTGGTGACGATGATCGCCGGCCGCGCCTTCGGCGCCGGCGGCGAGCTTCCGCTCGGCCTGATCCTGCCGCTGCCCATTCTGCTCCTGTTTGTGCTGCTGTTCGTCGCGCTCATGGTCGGCTACGTGGATCGGCTCGCCATCCGGGTGGGACGGCGCAGCGGCGCGGACGCGCCGCCGGCCAGGGCCGGCGAGCCCGTCGGCAAGGTCACCGCATAGGGAAACGCCCGATTACGGCCGGTGACGGCGCGCCTAGCGTCGGGCCATGGCAACTGACGCGCTCACACCGGCCCGGACCGCCCGTGCCCGCCGCGACGGCGGGCTCCCGCGGGGGCTGATCCTGCCCCTGCTGCTGCTCGCCCTGCTCGCGCCGGCCGGGTGCGACTCCGGCGACGGGATCGTCGACGGCGGGCCGGCCGGCTCCGCGGCGGGCGGGGACGGCGGCGACGTGGACGCGGGCGCGGTGGACGACGTACGGCCCCCGTGCCCGTTCACCGCCGCCCAGGTCTCCGAACTGGTCGACCGCAAGCTGCGCGACGAGGGGAACTGCTCGTTCGGCGACGGCATCGCCCAGCTGGCGGTCACCACCGCCTCCGCCACCGCCGGCAAGGCCACCTACGACTACCAGTACGACCAGGCCGGCCAGCAGTACGAGAAGGTCGTCGACCTGGACCGGGGCGAGCGGGGCTACCTCGCGGTCAAGGACATCCGCGGCGAGGCGGTGCTGATCGAGGGCAAGGGCACGTACACGGTGACCATCAGCAGCTTCGGCGGCGGCACCGCGGGCAACGAACAGATCCTGCGCCGTACGCTCGACGCGATCCCGGCCTGAGCGGGGCCGGCATGCGAAGCCGCCGACTGGTCGCGCTCGCGCTGACCGCGACCCTGCTCACCGCGCCCGCCGGCTGCGGCGACGACGAACCGCCGGCCGCCGGCGGCGCTCCGCCCGGTGTGCGCGCGCCGGTCGCCGAGCCGACCGGGGAGGCGCCGGCCGAGCCGAGCGCCGAACCGGTGGACGACGCCGCCCCACAGGCGTGCACGCTGGTGTCGAAGGCCGACGCGGAACGCCTCGCCGCCACGGCGCTGGACGAACCGGTGGTGGCCGGGCAGTCGTGCACCTACACCGGGCCGGTGACCGGGCCGACCGCCCAGGTCGAGGTGTTCGTGGGCGAGGGCGCCAAGAAGTACCTCGACATCGAACGGCAGCTCGGGCACGAGATCCGTGAGCTGGCCGGGACCGCCGACGAGGCGCTGCTCACCGCGGAGGCGTTCTTCCTCCGCAAGGGCGAGCTGTGGGTCGCGGTGCGGCTGGTGCGGCTCAACGACCCGCAGGAGAACCGGGCGCCGCTGGAACGGCTCGCCCGTACCGTCGCCGGCCGGATGTGAGGCGGCCGGTGCGCGGCCGGCGGCTGCTCGCGGCCGGCCTGGCGGCGCTGCTCCTGGTGACCGGCTGCGGCGGGCCCCCGCCCGGCCCGGCGGACGGGGGCGACGGCGGGCAGCCCCGGTACGGGCAGGCCCCGGCGCCGGGGAAGGACGTCACGCTGCAACCGGACGTGGTGCTGGTCGGCGGCGGCAGCCGGACCGTGCGGTCGGTGAGCCCGGACGGGCTGACCTGGCGGCTCGACCCCGGAGCGCGCGACGCGGACCGGCTCGCGCCCGGCCGGGTCATGTTCCTCACCGGACGCGGCGTGGGCCGGGTGCTCGACCTGGCCGAGGAAGGCGGTGACCTGGTCGTCACGATCGGACCGGTCACGCTCACCGAGGTGATCCGCGACGGCACGTTCGGCGGCGACGACGTCGCCCTCGACCGCCCGACCGTCTACGTGGCGGGTGAACCCTCGTGGACCCGGGAGGTCGCGGCGGCCGGCGGCACGCTGGGCCGGTCGCGTCCGCTCGCCGTCGCGCCCGCGCAGCCGCCACCCGCGCCGGGCGGGCAGGCGGGCGCCACCGCCCACGGCTACCGGGTGCAGACGTTCTGCTGCGCCGGTGGCGTCGGCACGCACTTCACGTACGACGACGGCGGGCTCCGGCTGGCCGGCACCGTGACGCTGACCGTGGGCCGCCCGGCCGCGTCGTTCCACCTGGCCATCGGCGCGGGCAAGGTGACCCGGGCCGAACTGGAGATCGGCGGCGGCTTCGGCATCAAGGTGGACTTCACGGCCGGCATCGACGGCGGGCAGAACCACCGCCGGACGTTCCCGGTCCCGGTCGACATCGCGTTCCCGATCGGGCTGGTCGCCGGCCTGCCCCTGTCGTTCACGGTGAGCCAGACGCTTGAGGTGGCCACCGCGTTCGGCGCCCGCCGGGGCACGTTCCGCGGCGCCGGCGAGTACGCGCTGGCCGGCAAGCTCGGGTTCGGTTACGCGAACGGCCAGGTGGGTTCGCGCGTCACGGAGGGCTTCGCGCGCCGGGTGAGCCTGCTCGACTCGCTCACCGGCGTGCCGGTCGGCGTGATGGGGCTGGTCGTCCGGCACGGCGTGCGGTTCACCATGGGCATCAGCGCGTTCCTGTTCACCGCCGGCATCTGGTTCGAGCTGATCGCCTCGTACGGCGCCACCATCGGTTCCGCGCTCGGCGCGCCGTACGCGCTGTGCCGGGGCGTCGGGCTCGGGGTGCGGGCGCGGTTCGGGATCGGCTACCGGATCCTGGAACCCGTCGTCCAGGTGATCAACAAGTTCCTCAGCCTGCTCAGCCCGTCCCGGGCGCCCCGGATCCCGCCGATCGTGGCGTCGGGCGGGCCGAGCTGGAGCGCCGACGTCTACCGCAACCAGGAGGTGATCCCGCCCGTCTCGATATGCGGACAGCTTCCGGGCTAGGCCGCGCCGACGCTGGGTTAGCGGGCGCCGCTGTGCCACCATCCCGCCATGGACGCCGCACTGGTCGGCCGCGACGCGGTCGTCGAGCGGGTGTGGCGTGCCCTGACCTCCGGTACGCCGGTGCTGCTCGACGGCCCGAGCGGCATCGGCAAGACCGCGCTGTGGCGGGCAGTGGTCGCCCACGCCGGGCGGACCGGCTGGCGGGTGCTGTCCGCCGCGCCCACCGAGGCCGAGACCGCGCTGCCGTACGCGGCACTCGCCGACGTGCTCCGCCCGCTCGCGGACGCGCTGCCGGGGCTGCCCGCGCCGCAACGGGTCGCCGCCGACATGGTGCTGCTGACCGGCGAGTACGACGGCGCGGTGGACGAGCGGGCGGTGGGCGCGGCCACCCGTACGCTGCTCGACGCGGCGGTCGCCGACGCGCCCCGGGTGCTGCTCGCCGTCGACGATCCGCAGTGGCTGGACCCGCCGAGCGCCCGGGCGCTGCGGTTCGCGCTGCGCCGGCTGACCCGGTGGCCCGCCGTCCTGGCCACCCACCGCGCCGGGGACAGCCCGCCGGTGCCGGTGCCGCTCGGGCTGGACGACGACCCGACCGGACGGCATCCGCTGCTGCGTGCCGACGTACCCCCGCTCTCCCCGCCCGACCTGCACCGCGTCCTCGCCGCCCGGCTCGGCGGCACGCTCAGCCGTCCGCTCACCGACCGGCTGGCCCGCGACGCCGACGGCAACCCGTTGCTGGCGATCGAACTGGCCCGGGCGGTGCTGCGGCTGCCCCGCCCGCCCGCGCACGACGAGGATCTACCCGTACCGTCGTCGCTGCGCCTGCTGCTCGCCGGGACGCTGCGGGCGCTGCCCGGTCCGAGCCGCGACGCGGTGCGGCTGGCCGCGCTGCTGACCGTGCCGACGCTGCGGGACCTGGCGGCGGCGGGAGTGCCGGCCGGGGCGCTGGACGCGGCCGAGGACGCCGGGCTGGTCGTGGTCACGGCGAGCCGGATCGACTTCGCGCACCCCCGGTACGCGGCGGCGGTGCGCGAGAGCATCCCGCCGGGCGCCCGGCGGCGGCTGCACGCGCTGCTCGCCGCCGCTGTCGCCGACCCGGACGAGCGGGCCCGGCACCTGTCCCGGTGCACCATCGCGCCGGACGCCGCAGTGGCCGCCGACCTGGCCGCCGCGGCGGCCCGGCAGCGTATGCGCGGCGCGTCAGCGCTCGCCGCCGACTGGTACGCCCGGGCGGCCGAGCTGACCCCGCCGTCCGTGACCGCCGACCGGAACCGGCGTCGCCTCGACGCGGTGCAGTGCCGCATCGACAGCGGCGACTACGCGGCGGCCGGGCGGGCCGCCGAGGCGGCGGCCGGCGAGCTGACCGGCACCGAGCGGGGCGAGGCGCTGCTGTTGCGCGCGCTCGTCGCGTGGTGCGCCGACGACCTGGTCACCGCCGTCCGGGTCGCCGAGCAGGCGCTCGCCGCCGCCGGGCCGGACGGCGACCTGGCCGGGCGGATCCACACCCACCTGACCATGTTCCACGACCAGCCGGAGCCGGCCCGCCGGCATGCGCGGGCCGCGATCGCCCGGCTGTCCGACCGCGACGAGCACCGCCCGCTGCTCACCGCCGCGCTGCTGCTGCTGTTCTTCCACGAGGTACGCGCCGGCGGCCCGGCGCCCACCGAGCTGCTGGACCGGGCACTGTCGCTGGAGGGCGGTGAGCCGTCCTTCCTGGCCGGTTCGGTGCCGGCGATCTGGTGGAAGTCGGTCGACGACCACGACCGGGCGCGGGCCCGGCTGCACGTGATGCTGGACCTGGCGGTGGCGCGCGGCGACGACCCGCTGCGGCACGAGGTGCTGACCCACCTCGGCGAGACGGAACTGCTGGCGGGGCGCTTCGCCGAGGCCGGTACGCACATCGCCGCCGCCCGCGACCTGGGTGAGCAGCTGGGCACCGGGCTGGTGGGCGAGAGCTGGCTGGCCGGTGTGCTCGACGCGCACCGGGGACGGCTGGCGCAGGCGGGCACCGCCGCCGCCGGGCTGCGCCGCGACGACGACCTCGGCGACGCCTGGAGCCGGCGGCTGCACCACCAGCTCACCGGGCTGGTGGCGCTGGCCTCCGGGGAGTGGGCCACCGCGGCGACGGCGTACGGCGCGCTCGCCGCCGACCTGGACGGGTCGGGCATCGCCGAACCGCTGGGTCAGCGCTTCGAGCCGGACTGGATCGAGGCGTGCGTGGGCGCCGGTGACCTGGACACCGCGCACGCCGCGCTGGACCGGCTGGCGCGGCGCCACAGCCGGCTGCCGCGCCCGTGGACCACGCTCGGGCTGGCCCGCAGCCGGGTGCTGCTGGCCGGGGCGACCGGGGCGGATCCGGGCGCGGCGCTGGACGCGCTGACGCAGGCCAGGGCAGCGGTGCCGGAGGCGGTGCTGCCGCTGGACCGGGCCCGCTGCCTGCTCGCCGCCGGCCGCACGTACCGGCGGGTGCGGCGGCGGCGGGAGGCGCGGGCGGCGCTCGACGCGGCGGTGGCCGAGTTCGACGCGCTCGGCGCGTCCGGGTTCGCCGACCGGGCGCGGGCGGAGCTGGGCCGCATCGGCGCCCGCACCCCGGACCCGACGACGCTCACCGCGACCGAGGAGCGGGTCGCCCGGCTCGCCGCCCGCGGCCAGACCAACCGGCTCATCGCCGACGCGCTCTACATCAGCCCGAAGACTGTGGAGGCCAACCTGGCCCGGGTCTACCGCAAGCTGGGCATCGCCAGCCGCGCCGAGCTGGGCGCGACGATGGGACGTCCGCCGGGCGACTGACCGTCAGGGCGCGGCGAGCGCGTCCAGGTGCGCGCCGAGCAGTTCCCGGGCGCGCCGGGGCGGCATCCGCTCGGGGTGCAGCAGCGCGTGCAGCGCGAGCCCGTCGAGCAGGGCGTGCAGCCCGGCGACCGCCTCGGGGTCGGCGGCCGGTTCCCCGGTGAGCAGGACGACCGCGAACTCGACGGCGCGGCGGATGCCCTCGTCGGCCTCGGTCATCCGGGCGCGCGCGGCCGGGTCGGTCCGGGTACGCGCGGCGAGCAGCAGCCACACCTCGGCCTCGCGGACGCGCTGACGGTCCAGCGGCAGCAGTTGTTCCAGGATCCGCTGGGCGACCTCGCGCGGGCTGCCGGTGCGGTCCCCGGTGGTGATCCGCTCGGCCGCCTCGGCCTGCACGTGCTCCATGGCGAACACCAGCAGCTCGGTCTGGGTGGCGAAGTAGTGCCGCAGCGCGCTCGGTGACCAGCCCGCCTCGGCCGCGATGCTGCGGACGGTGGCGGCGCCGACGCCGTCGCGGTAGACGACCCGCCACATCGCCCGTGCCAGTTCGGCACGGCGCGCGTCGTGGTCGACGATCTTGGGCACGGGCCCCTCCGGAACCTGGTCGACGAGCGCTGTTACGGTTATCGCACAGCGTACTAAAAAAGGAGGGCACATGCTCGTGGCAGTGATCGTCGGATGCGAGGTGGCGTTCTGGGTGGTGCTGCTCGCCGGCCTGATCGCCCGGTACCCGCTGCGACGGCCCCGCCTCGGCGCCGCCCTGCTGATCGCCGTGCCGGTGGTCGACCTCGTGCTGCTGGCCGCCACGATGATCGACCTGCGCCGGGGCGCGACCGCCACGTTCGCCCACGGCCTCGCCGCCGCGTACCTCGGGTTCTCGGTGGCGTTCGGGCACAGCATGGTGCGCTGGGCCGACCAGCGGTTCGCACACCGGTTCGCCGGCGGCCCTCCCCCGAGCCGGCCACCCCGGTACGGGATGGCGCGGGCCCGGCACGAGTGGCGGGAGTGGGGCAAGGGCATGATCGGCTGGGCGGTCGCCTGCGCCGTGCTGCTGGCCGGCATCGCCGTGGTGGGCGACAGCGAGCGCACCGCCGAACTGTGGGCGTGGACCGGCCGGCTCAGCGTGGTGATGGCGGGCTGGCTGGTGTTCTGGCCGGTCGCGTACACCGTCTTCCCGAAGCGGACGCCGCGCGACGCGTGAGGATCATCGACCGCGCCGGCGATCCGGCCTCAGAGCGGGTCGATGCGCGTCGGTGACCCCCGGCCGTCCGGCGGCGGCCGGCTCACCGAGCCGATCGACGGCGATCGCGGCCAGCAAGAGCCCGGCCAGCGCCGCCAGCGCCAGCGGTGGCGGCAGCACCGTCCCGAACGCGGCCAGCGGCAGTGCCGCCCCGGCGACGGCGAGCCGGGCCGGTCCGACCGGCTGCCCGGTCAGCCGGCGGAACAGCAGCCGCCCGGCCAGGTAGACGGCCGCGCCGCCGAACAGCGCCACCGCGGCGGAGCGGTCCAGCCGGGGCCCGGCCTCCGGGTCCGCGACGTGCTCCAGCACCTGTTCGATACCCAGCGCCAGGTAGATGACGCCGGCGACCAGCAGCAGATGGGTCTGGCTGTAGGCGTCCGCGGCGATCCGGTCCCGCTGCGCCGGCGACGCGGCGGCGAGCGCCCGGGCCGCCGCCGGGGACGTACGGTGGAAGTACAGCCACCAGAGGCAGGCGGTCACCACGAAACCGACGAGCGCCACGGCGAGGACCGGCGGCTCGGTCACCGCCGAGGCCGCGCCCACCCCTGCGGCCACCACCGACTCCCCCAGCGAGATGATCAGTACCAGGCCGTACCGCTCGGCGAAGTGCGTCGGGCTGCGCAGCGGCCAGGCTCCCCGGCGGGCGTACGACAGCCGTTGACCGGCCACCTCGACGGCGAAGCCCAGCACCCACAGCACCGCGTGTGCGGCCCCGTCCAGCAGCGCGCCGAGCAGCAACGGCACCCAGCCCACGGCGCTGACGAGCGCGAAGAACCGGATCCGGGCGCGCAGCTCCGGGTCGTCCGCGGCGGCCCAGTGGAACAGCGTCAGGTGCACCACGCGCAGCACCACGTACGCCAGCACGACGATCAGCGGCCCGTCCAGCCCCGGACCCGGCGTCCACGCTTCCGGCATGGCGAGCGCGGCCAGGAACAACGCGGCCATCGCGATCAGGAACCCGCCGCGCACCACCCCGACGTCGGCGGGCGTGTGGTTGCCCAACCAGGCGTACGACAGCCACGCCACCCAGAGCAGCACGAGCAGGAGCATGCCCTGGGCCATCGTGGTCAGGGTCGGGTGCGGCTCGATCAGCGCCATGATCCGGGTGAGCGCGAAGACGAAGACCAGGTCGAAGAAGATCTCGAAGGGGGTGACCCGGCGCTGGTCCGGCCCCGGCCGGGGCGGGCGCAGCCGCCCTCGCACCCGTTCGCGTGCCACGTCCGCCGCCCTCCGCCGGTCCACCTCCTGCGCCGACGGTAGGCGGCCCCGGACGGGCGGTCGGGTGTTTCCCGCGATCACGCCCGGCGCGGTCTGCCGGACCGGTGCCCGCTGAGCGGCACGACGAGGCGGCGCGGCCGGGCTGTCAGGCAGGGCGGCGGCGGGCGGCTCAGCCGGCGTCGGCGTCCGGCCAGGCGGCGCGGACAAGCGCGGGCAGCACCTCGCCGGCCGGGCCGCGCAGGTTCACCGCGCAGATCGCGTCCAGCGGCGTCGGCACCGGGTTCACCTGCACCACGGGCGCGCCGAGACGGGCCGCCACGAGCGGGATCTCGGCGGCCGGGTGCACGAGCGCCGAGGTGCCCACCGTCAGCAGCAGGTCGCAGCCGGACGCCGCCTCGACCGCCGCGTCGAGCGCGGCCGACGGCAGCGCCTCGCCGAACCACACCACCCCGGGCCGCACGGGCGCGCCGCATCCGGCGCACGCGGGCGGGGTCAGCGGCCCGTCGTGCGGTTCCGGCGCATGCGGCTCCGGCCCGCCGGGCGGTTCCGGCCCGCCGTGCGGTTCCGCCTCGTCGTGCGCCTCCGGACTGCCGAACGGCACCGGCGCGTCGGAGGGCGGCGGCAGGTCGGACGGCAGCGGCGCAGGCCGGGCGCAGGCCGAACAGCGGGGCGCGAACAGGCTGCCGTGCAGGCGTACCGGGGCCGGCACACCGCCGCGCTCGTGCAGGTCGTCGACGTTCTGCGTGATCACCACGGTCTCCGGGCACCGGGCCCGGATCGCGGCCACCGCCCGGTGCCCCGGATTCGGGAGCGCCCGGCGCACCCCGTGCCGGCGTGCCTCGTACCAGCCCCAGACCAGCGCCGGGTCGGCCCGGAACGCGGCAGGGGTCGCCAGCTCCTGCGGGTCGTACCGCTGCCAGAGCCCGGTCTGGGCGTCCCGGAACGTCGGCACGCCGCTCTCGGCCGACATGCCGGCCCCGGTGAACACCACCGGCCGCCGGGCGGCGGCGAGCAGCCGGCCCGCCTCGGCCAGCTCCGGCCCGGTCACACGTCCACCGTCAGCCGCACGTCGACCCGGTCGCCCAGCTCGATGCCCTCGGCCCGGCGCGCCGCGACCCGCAGCGGCACCACGTACCGGCCGTCCTTGGGCCACAGCGACGTCCGCCAGCCGGTGTCACCGATGCGGACCGTCACCGGGATCATGCCCCAGCCGTAGGTGACCGACGCCGAGGCGGCCTCGATGGCCGCGCTCTGCTCGTCGGGCACCGTGACGAAGTGGTACGGCGCCGGGCCGCGCCAGAACCACACCTCGCCGCTGAACGCCAGCTCCATCCGGTCAGGATAGGGGCCGGGACCGACGCGACCGCAGCAGCCGCAGCCCGGTCACCGTCACCCAGACGAACAGCGGGAACACGGCGACGCGTTCCATGCCGCCCACGCCGATGCCGGCGTCCACCCGGGACAGGAACAGCACGGTGCCGGCCAGGCCGAGCAGGCCCAGGAACGCGCTGACGGGCCGCAGCTCGCGCAGCAGCGGCGACCGGCCGAGCGCGGCGGCCAGCAGCGCCGCGTTGCCGAGCGCGAAGACCAGCAGCGCGCCGAGCACGTGCAGGTTCTCGTCCACGTCGGCCGGGTGGAGGCCGGCCAGCACGTACCCGGATCCGGCGGCCACTGCCGACGCGACGGTGACGGCCGCGGCGCGCCCCGGGCGCAGCGCCCGGTGTGCGAGCAGCGCGCCGAGCGCGAGCAGCAGCCCGGCGCCGACGAACACGGCGTTCATGGCCGGGTGCCACGGCGAGCAGACCGGACGCGGGCGGCTGCTGTCCCACACGCCGCAGGTCACGTTGCCGAGGTCGCTGATGTTGTGCTCGGCCCAGCTGAACCGGGGCTGCTCCCAGGCCAGGCCGACGACCACGTTGGCGACCAGGAACGACACGGCGGCGAGCAGCCAGCAGGCGCCCGCGAGGCGGTTTCTCATCCGCCGAGTGCACCGTCCCGGGGCATCCCGGCGCACGGGGCGTGGCGGGCCGGTTCGAGGTAGGGCCAGGCCTACCCTGAGAGCGGGGTCCAGCCGGCTGGGAAGCACGGCGTGGCCTGGCTAGCGTCACCGCATGACCGTTGATCACGGGCTGGCCGGCGCGTTGCGCCGCCGCCGCTACCTGCTGTCCGCGTGGCCGTGGCGGGCACTGGCGTACGCCGTCACGACGCTGCCCCTGGCCGGCGCGGCGGCGCTCGGCGCGGCGGTGGTCGCCGCGCCGCTGCTGCTGGTGGCCGGCGCGCTGCGGCGGGGCCGCCCGGTCGACGTCCCGGCGCTGGCGGTGCTGGCCGTGCTGGCGCTCGCGGTGGTGGCGCTCGCCCCGCTGGCCGGCGCGCCGGTGGCTGCCGTCGAGCGGTGGCGCCTCGGCCTGGTCGACGAACGCCCGGTGACAGCACCGCGGTGGCGTGGGCTCGCCGCCCGCCTCACCACCGCCGCCGGGTGGCGGGAGGCCGCGTACCTGGCCGTGCTGGGTGTGGCGGTGCCGCCGGCGTACGGAACGGTCGGTCTGCTCGCGCTGCTGGACGCGGTGCTGATCGCCGGTCCGTGGCTGGCCGGCGGCGAGGACCGGATCGTGCTGGTCTGGGCCACAGTCGACTCCCCGGCCGAGGCGGTGCCGTACGCGCTCGCCGGTCTGCTGGCGGTTCCGGCGCTGGTCTACCTGGCCGGCCTGCTCGTAGCGGTCCAGGCGACGGTGGCCCGCCTGCTGCTCGACGACGCGCCCGCCGGTACGGCGCTGCGCGAGGTGACCCGGTCCCGGGCCCGCCTGGTGAGCGCCTACGAGGCCGAGCGCCGCCGCATCGAGCGGGACGTGCACGACGGCGTGCAGCCGCGCCTGACCAGTCTCACCCTCCAGCTCGGGCTGGCCCGCCTGGACGTGCCGGACGACTCCCCGGTGGCGAAGCCGCTCGCGGCGGCGCACGAGCAGGCCAAGGAGCTGATGGTGACGTTGCGCGGCATAGTGCAGGGCATCCGACCGCCACAGCTCACCGAACTCGGTCTGGCCGCCGCCGTCGGTGACCTGGCCGCCCGGTCGGTCGTCCCGGTCGCCGTGCACGCCGACCTGACCCGCCCGGTGCCGGAGCTGGTGGAGACCACCGCCTGGTACGTGGTCTCGGAGACGCTCGGCAACGTGGCCCGGCACGCCGGGGCAACCCGGGCGCAGGTGCGGCTGATCCGCGACGAACGGCTGCTGGTGGTCGAGGTGTGCGACGACGGCCGGGGCGGCGCCGACCCGGCGCGCGGCACCGGCCTGACCGGGCTCGCGGACCGGGTGGCCGCGGTGGACGGGCGGCTGCTGCTGTCCAGCCCGCCTGGTGGGCCTACCCTCGTGCGGGTGGAGCTGCCGTGCCGTCCGTGATCCGGGTCGTCCTGGCCGAGGACGAGGTCCTGCTGCGGGAGGGCCTGGTCGGCCTGCTGACCCGGTTCGGCTTCGCGGTGGACGCCGCCGTGGGCTCCGCCCCGGAGCTGCTCGACGCGGTCCGCTCGCACCGGCCCGATCTGCTGGTGACCGACATCCGGATGCCGCCGCAGCACCGCGACGACGGCCTGCGCGCGGCGGTCACGCTACGTGCCGAGCGCCCGGACCTGGCCGTGGTGGTGCTCAGCCAGCACGTGCAGAGCGGGTACGCCGCCGCGCTGCTCGACAGCGGCGACGGCAACCGGGTCGGCTACCTGCTCAAGGACCGGGTCGCAGACGTCGCCGAGTTCGCCGCGACGCTGCGCCGGGTGGCGGACGGCGGCACCGCCGTCGACCCGGACGTGGTGCGGCACCTGCTGCGGCGTCCGCGCGACCCGCTCGGCGCGCTGTCCCCCCGTGAGCGGGAGGTGCTGGGCCTGGTCGCCGAGGGCCACTCCAATGCGGCCATCGCGGCCCGGCTGTACGTCACCGAGGCGGCGGTCGGCAAGCACGTGGGCAACATCCTGGCCAAACTCGGCCTGCCGCCGGACGAGGACACCAACCGGCGGGTGCTCGCCGTGCTCGCCTACCTGCGCGCGGCGGGCTGACCGGGCGTCACAGGCTCATCGGCACGGGGTCGGTGGCCAGCGCCCGGAACCGCTCGCGCGGGTCGGCCACG
Organism: Micromonospora sp. RV43; assembly: GCF_001029515.1. Classification (NCBI taxonomy): domain Bacteria; kingdom Bacillati; phylum Actinomycetota; class Actinomycetes; order Micromonosporales; family Micromonosporaceae; genus Micromonospora; species Micromonospora sp. RV43. The sequence continues at coordinate 30,233 of NZ_LEKG01000064.1, forward strand.
AGCCGCCGCCCGGTGAGGTCGAGCAGCCCGCCGACGCCGGTCACCGAGGCGACCGGGGTGCCGTCGGCCCGGGTGAACTCCTGGCCGATCCGGAACGTCTTGCCCTCGCCCCAGTGGAACTCGCAGGTCACGTCGACCTCGTCGCCGCCGCGCAGCTCCCGCAGGTAGCGCACCGTCACCTCCAGCGCGACCGGCCCGACGCCGCCGGCGAGCAGCCGGTCCTGGCCGATGCCGGACGCGCGCAGGCACTCCCAGCGGGCGTGCTCGGCGTACTGGAGGTAGACCGCCTGGTTGAGGTGCCCCTGCGTGTCGAGCTCGTAGCCGCGCACGGTGACGCGTACCCGGAACGGATCTGCCATGCCGGCAGCCTAACCAGGGGCGCAGCGGTAATCCGCGTGCGGTCCGGGCCACGCGGCCCTAGCCTGCCCGGCGTGACCCTGGAGATCGTGACACTGGCGCAGCGGCCCGACCTGGCGCCGCTGTTGGACAACGACTTCGACGGCGCCTGGCCGCCGTTCATGCTCTGGGATCCGATGGGGGCGCTCTACTACGGCGTCGCGCACGAGCTGCACCCCGAGTTCGTCTTCGCCGCCGTCGACCCGGCCGAGCCGGGCCGGGCCGTGGCCCGCGGGTACGCGGTGCCGCTGCTCTGGACCGAGGACGAGCTGCCCGACGGCGGCTGGGACCGGGTGATCCAGCGGGCCACGCTCGGCCGGCTCACCGGGTCGACGCCGAACCTGGTGTCCGCGCTGGAGATCTGCGTGCGACCGGACCGGCGCGGCGGCGGGGTGTCCGGGCTGATGCTCGCGGCCATGCGCGCGGCGGTGGCCCGCGCCGGCTTCGACACGCTGGTGGCGCCGGTGCGCCCGAGCGGCAAGGCCGCCGTCCCGGACGTGCCGATGACCGAGTACGTGGCCCGGCACCGCCCGGACGGGCTGCCGGCCGACCCGTGGCTGCGGGTGCACGTCCGCGCGGGCGGGGTCATCGAGCGGATCGCGCCCCGCTCGATGACGGTGACCGGCACGCTCGCCGACTGGCGGCGCTGGACCGGGCTGCCGTTCGACACCTCCGGCCCGGTACGCGTGCCCGGAGCGCTGACGCCGGTGCTCGTCGACGCCGACCACGACCACGCCGCGTACGTCGAGCCGAACGTGTGGGTGCGGCACCGGCTCTGAGCGGGCCCGCGGGTCAGGCCGGCCAGGCGTGCCCGATCCCGTCGAGCAGCAGCACGACGCCCTCGGTGGCCGCCTCCCGGTCCCGGGAGATCTCCCGGTACTCCGGCGAGGTGGACCAGCGCTCGAAGTCCTCGCGGCTGTCGAAGGACAGGAGCACCGCCTTCTGGTGCGGCCATTCCCCCTCCACCACGCGGGGGGCGGTGTCGGCGGCGAGCAGCTTCCCGCCGTATCGGGCCAGCACCGGCGGGAAGGCCGCGGCATACCTGTCGTAGCGCGCCCGGTCGTGGATGGTGAGCTGTGCGAGGGCGTAGACGGTCACCGGCTCAGGCTACCGACCGCCCGACGGCTGCGGCCTCGTCCGTCGGGCCGGATCCCGCACCTCGCGAGCCGGGTCGACTGTCCGGTGTGCTCTAGCCATTATGGCCCTGACCTGCGAATACTGATAGCAGGTCCGCGCGGCGTGGGGGGAAAGAGGTGGGGCACGATGATCGAGCAGGAGACCCAGCCGGAGGCCATACCCGAGCCCCGGAACGCGCCGGAGGGCGGGCCGTCCCGGCCCGCCGCGTCGGTTCCCGGTGCGGTGTGGCAGGTCCGCGTACGGACCAAGCTCGACGACCTGTACCAGCAGCTCGCGGTGCTGTCCCCGCGCGACCCCGAGCGGGCCGAGGCGCTGCGCGCGCAGCTGTCCCGGGTGGAGGTGGTGCTCGGACGCAGCGGCGTGGTCGAGTGGTTGCGCGGCGGCAACCTGGAGTACGCGTGGCAGACGATCCACTCGGTGGAGCGGGCCATGGTGGCGCTGCGCTCCGCGGACGAGCTGACCGGGCTGCTGCCCGCGTACCGCAGCGCGGCGGCGCAGGTGCTGCCCGCCGACGACAAGGTGCTCACCGACCTCGACCCGTCGGCCGGCGCCCCGTCCGAGGCGCTGCTGCGCGCCCGGGTGCAGGCGCTGCTGCTGCGCTACCACTCGGCGTCCGACGAGTTCCACGAGTCGGCCCGCCGGCTGCGCAACCGGATGCTGGGCCTGTCGGTGTTCGCGCTGCTGGCGGAGGTCCTGGTGGTGCTGGTGCAGTGGCTCAGCCACGACGTCCGGCTGCTGGAGGCGCCGACCGACGCCGGTGGCGTACCGGCCTGGCGGCTGCTGTTCTTCGTGCTGATCGCCGGGGCCCTCGGGGCGTTCCTCAGCGCGCTGCCGTCGATGATCACCTCCCGGTCCGGCGGGCTGCCCTACAAGCTGCCGTTCCAGCAGGGGCTGCTCAAGCTCGCCGTCGGCCCGCTGGTCGCGGTGGTCGGCATCATGCTGGTCATCGGCGGCCTGGTGGAGACCAGCGTGAGCAGCACCGCCGCGCTGCTGGGCCTGGCGATCGTGTTCGGCGCCGGGCAGCAGGCGGTCACCGCGTTCGCCGACCGGCGGGCGGCCGAGCTGCTCGGCCCGGCGGCCAAGAGCTGATGCCGCGCGGGTGGCCGCCGGCCCTGGGTAGCCTGATCCCATGATCTTCATTACCGCCAAGTTCCGGGTCCGCCCGGAGGACGCCGACCGCTGGCCGCAGATCGCCGCCGACTTCACCGCCGCGACCCGGGCCGAGCCCGGCTGCCTGTGGTTCGACTGGTCCCGCAGCCTGGACGACCCGACCGAGTACGTGCTGGTCGAGGCGTTCCGGGACGACGAGGCGGGCGCCGCACACGTGCAGTCGGAGCACTTCCGGACCGCCCAGCGCACGTTGCCGCCGCACCTGGCCGAGACGCCCCGGATCGTCAACGTGACGGTGCCGCAGCAGGACTGGTCGCGCCTGGGCGAGATGGCGGTGCCGGGCGACGCCTGACCGGGTGACCGGTCCGGCGCGGGCGGCGGTCGTGCCGCCCGCGCGGCCGGTCAGGGGATGGTCAGGCCGTACGCGGCGAGGATCTCCAGGATCGGCTGGTAGTAGCTGGTGCCGCCGCTCGTGCAGTTGCCGCTGCCGCCGGACAGGACGCCGATGACGGTGCCGGTCGCCGCCACGTAGAGCGGGCCGCCGCTGTCGCCCGGTTCGGCGCAGATGTTCGTGCGGATGAGCCCGGTGACGCTGCCCTCGGCGTAGTTGACAGTCGCGTTCAGCCCGGTGACGGTGCCGCACCGCACGCCCGTGGTGGCGCCGCTGCGGCAGACCGCCTGCCCGACGTACGCGCTGCCCGCGGCGGTGACGGTGACCTGCCCCGGGTAGGTGTGGATCGCGCTCGGGTGGGCGACGGTGCCGGTGTAGCGGACGACGCCGTAGTCGTTGCCGGGGAAGCTGCTGCCGGTCCGGCTGCCCAGCACCGTGGTGCGGGCGCTGTCGGCGTACCAGGTGGCGGCGAGGCGGGTGCAGTGCCCGGCGGTCACGAAGTACCAGGTGGCGCCGCTGCGCACGTTCGCGCCCAGTGAGCAGCGCCCGCCGCCGCCGTGAATCGCCTGACCGCCGGCGATGAGCGTGCGCAGCCGCCCGGGTTCGTGGCGCAGCACCGCGCCGGCCCGGTCGGCGGTCCGGCGCAACGCGGCCAGCTCGCGCCCGCGTACCGTGTCGTCGGCGGTGACTGTCAGCCGGCCGGTGGCCGGGTCGTGCCCCCAGGTGGTGCCGGGCGTGCGGATGGCGGCGAGCGCGGCGGGCTCGGGCGGCGGTGCGGCGGCGCCGGCCCGGGCGACCGCCGGGGTGCCGGCGAGCAGGGCGGCGAGGACGAGTACGACGAGCGCGGGTCGGCGCATCCCCCAGGACCTCCTCCATCGTCTACGGTCGATTCGTCAAGCATCGGCCCGGCGCCGCGATCGACTCAACCGGCAGAACCGGCGCTCCCCGAAACTTCCGGAGCCGCGCCGGGCGGTACGCGCGTGCCCGCCTGCCGCCCTCGCCCGGGATTCCGCCCGTTCGCCCGGTGCCGCGTGCCCCGATGTCGACGTATCGAGGTGATTAAGTTTTCGGAACGCTTCCGGTAGGCTCCGGGCAGAGATTCGCTTCGATCCACTCACGATGTGCCGGGGATCCACTCCCCCACCTGGCGCGGCCACCGGGCGGCCGCGCGGAGCCGACATCGTGGCGGGCGGTGGCCGAGGCGAGCCGATCCCATTGACAGGCTAGAGAGGCGTTCAGATGGACAAGGTGCTCGCCCGCGGCAGCGGGAGCGCGGCAGCCCGGTCACGCCCGCGGACCGCTGTGGTCGCGATGGTGGCGGGGGCCGCGGTGGTCGCCGCCACGATAGCGGCGGCGACCAGCGCCAGCGCCGGTACGACGCTCGGCGCGTCGGCGGCGGAGCAGGGCCGGTACTTCGGCACGGCGGTGGCGGTGAACAAGTTGTCCGACAGCACGTACGTCGGCATCCTGAACCGCGAGTTCAACATGGTCACCGCCGAGAACGAGATGAAGTGGGACGCCACCGAGCCGTCCCAGAACCAGTTCAACTTCAGCAGCGGCGACCGGCTCGTCGCGCACGCCCAGGCCAACGGCATGCGGGTACGCGGACACGCGCTGGCCTGGCACTCGCAGCAGCCCGGCTGGGCGCAGAACATGTCCGGCAGCGCGCTGCGCCAGGCGATGCTCAACCACGTCACCCAGGTCGCCACCCACTACCGGGGCAAGATCCACTCCTGGGACGTGGTGAACGAGGCGTTCGACGACGGCAACAGCGGCGCCCGCCGCAACTCCAACCTGGAGCGCACCGGAAGCGACTGGATCGAGGCCGCGTTCCGTGCCGCCCGCGCCGCCGATCCGGGCGCCAAGCTCTGCTACAACGACTACAACACCGACAACTGGTCGTGGGCCAAGACCCAGGCGGTCTACAACATGGTGCGGGACTTCAAGTCCCGGGGCGTGCCGATCGACTGCGTCGGTCTCCAGTCGCACTTCAACAGCGGGTCGCCGTACCCGAGCAACTACCGCACCACGCTGCAGAACTTCGCCGCGCTCGGCGTCGACGTGCAGATCACCGAGCTGGACATCGAGGGTTCGGGCAGCAGCCAGGCCACCACGTACGGCAACGTGACCCGGGACTGCCTGGCCGTGCCGCGCTGCAACGGCATCACCGTCTGGGGCATCCGGGACACCGACTCCTGGCGGGCCAGCGGCACCCCGCTGCTGTTCGACGGCAGCGGCAACAAGAAGCAGGCGTACACCGCCGTGCTGAACGCGCTCAACGAGGGCGGCACCCCGCCGCCCACCACCGCGCCGCCGACCAGCACGCCGCCCACCTCGGCGCCGCCCACCAGCACGCCGCCGACCAGCGCGCCGCCGACGACTCCCCCGCCGACCGGCGCCTGCACCGCCACGTTCACCGTCAACCAGTGGCCGGGCGGCTTCGTCACCAACGTCCGCATCACCGCGGGCTCCTCCGGACTCAACGGCTGGGCCGTGTCGCTGACAGTGCCCTCGGGCTCGGCGATCACGAACACCTGGAGCGCCCAGGCCAGCGGCACCAGCGGTGCGGTGACCTTCCGCAACGTGGACTACAACCGCCAGGTCGGTGCCGGTGGCACCACCGAGTTCGGCTTCCAGGGCACGGGTACCGCGCCCTCCGGCACGCCGGCCTGCGCGGCCGGCTGACAGTCGACGCGACCCGGCACGGGGCCACCGTGCCGGGTCGCGTCCCGGGCGGGCAGCGGCCCGCGACCGTACAGTGGGGTAGGTCCTGTTCCACCGTTTCGCCGGAAGGACCACAGTGAACCGACGCATCAGGACCGCTGACCAAGCTCAAGCAGAAGCAGCCGGTCTGGCTGCCGTACCACTTCGGCACCGAAGGGCTCGTCACCGGCGACTCGGCGAACGACCTGTTCGGCATCACGCTGGACCCGAACGTCCTCATCCAGGAGAGCAAGGTCGGCACCTGCGACCACA
>NZ_LEKG01000367.1:0-1167 GCF_001029515.1 Micromonospora sp. RV43
TACAGATCTTGAATGGTCAGGTTGTGTCGGGTTCGAGGGTCAGTCCGGTGTGAGCGAGGAACCCGTCGAGTAGGTCGGTGCGGTACTGGATGCTCTTGAGTCGGTTCTTGATGATCGCCTGGAGGTGGTCGACGCCGGTGACGGCGAGGTTGCCGATGCTGCGTTTGAGGAGGGACCACACGGCTTCGGTCGGGTTCAGGTCCGGGGCGTAGGCCGGTAGCCGGATGACGGTCAGCCAGTCCCGGGCGTCGATCATGGCGCGCATGGCGGCGCTGATGTGTGTGTTCAGGTTGTCCCAGATCAGCACGATCGGACCGTCGAGCTGCTGGTGGGCGGCATCCAGCAGGGCGATGTAGTCGCGCTCGCTGAAGCTGCGCCGCTCGTTCTTGCGGCCACGATGGGTGATCGTGCGGTAGATCAGTCGAGATCGCTGCCCGGGCCGGTAACAGGTCAGCCCGGCGATCGAGACGCGACCGGAGCCCTTGCCGGAAACCGGGACCACGGGGGTGTGGCCGCGTCGTCCCCAGGTCCGCGCCTTTGGTGGGCGCAGCGTCTGGCCGGCCTCGTCTTCGAAGACCAGCCACGCCTGCCGCTGCGCCGCTACCGTTTTCCCGCCGGCCACGTCTCCCGCCGCCACGTGATGATCGCGGCTTCGTCACGCTCGACCGCGCGGTGTGTGGGGACCTGCACCGACCAGCCCAGCCGGTACATGATGTTCGCCGCGCCGCGCAGTGTGTACCGGGTGCGGAACATCCGCGCGATCAGGTCCGACACCCGGGCCAGGGTCCACCGCTGATCACTACCGAAGCCGTGCGCCGCCGGCCCTTCCTCCAGGGCGTCGGCCAGCCGCCGCAGCCGGCCCTCATCCAGCCGGCACCGAGACCCACCAGGCCCCTTCGACGCCAGGGCCTGTTCACCGCCGGCCCGCCACCGCTTACGCCACCCGTACACCGCGGTCTGCGACACCCGCAGCCGACGCGCGATCTCCGGCACCGACACATCCTCGGCGAACCACCCCGCCGCCTGCCGTCGTACCTCCTCGCGCTTCGCCCGCCCCCGCGCGGACAACCCACCTCCATCGGGATACCTCATCCCATCGATCTACCCCCGCCCAAGATCATCACGCAAACCACATAGGACGAACCTGACTATTCAAGATCTGTAGCC
>NZ_LEKG01000368.1:0-1159 GCF_001029515.1 Micromonospora sp. RV43
GGCCGCCGCCGCCCGGTACAGCAGCACCAGCAGGCCCACCTCGAACAGCAGCGGTCCGCCGTACAGCACAAGGCCGGGCGTGGGCACCGCGTCGGCGAAGCGCGGGAACAGGTCACCGAGGATCACCCAGACGAAGGCGGCGGCGCCGACCAGGCCGGCCGGTGCGGCCACGTCGTCGAGCGTCCGCAGTCGCGACGAGCGGGTACGCAGCAGGCCGTGCAGCCCGACGATCAGCGCGGCGAAGCCGAGGACGCCGAGCAGGAACAGCGTGTGCCCGGTGTTCCAGGCCCAGGCGCCCTTGTCGCTGTGCCCGTCCAGGCGGTCGAGCAGGCGCAGCAGGCCGTAGCCGAGCAGCAGCACCGCAGACGCCACGGCGACCGGGCGTAGCCACTGGTGCGTGGGACGTGTGCGGGAATCGAGGAGGCTCATCGCCTCAGCGTTCCGGGCGCCCGTGCCCGGGACATCGGGGAGCGGTCCCGAACCTGACCCGGATCAATCCGCTCGCCTCCCGTAGGGGTGCCCGGATACCGTCCGGCCGTGTCCCGCACCGTCTCGCTGGTCCTGCTCGACGCCGTCGGCCGTCCGCTCGGCGCGCTGCCGCCGTTCGACGTGCCGGAGCCGTGGTGGCAGGAGGTCCACTCGATCGTCGACACGGTCCGGCAGCGCCACGGTCTGGAGGTGACGGTGCTGCGGCTGCTCGACGCCGACCGTTCCGCGCCTCCCGGCGGCCACGTCCGCTACCTGGCGCAGGTAGTCGACGCGCCGGCCGTACCCCTGGAACCGGCGGCCGTGGACCTCGCACCGCACCCGTTGCGCCAGCCGTGGGCGGAGGCCGGCGGTCCGGCTCGCAGCGTCGCGTGGGCGACCGGCGAGCTGAGCCGGCTCGGCCGCCGGGTGACGGCGGTGGCGCAGCAGCGCACCTGGAACCTCTCCGCCATCTGGCGCCTGGACACCGACCAGGGCCCGGCGTGGCTGAAGCAGCTACCGTCCTTCGCCCGCCACGAGCCCGAGGTCCTCGGCCGGCTCCCCTCGGTGGCCGGTCTTCCCGGTGACACGGACTCCCTGATCGGCGTGCCGGTGGTGCTCGCCGCCGACGGGGAGGGGCGGATGCTGCTGGACGACGTGCCGGGGGAGGACCGGTACGGGGCCGGAGAGGGGG
>NZ_LEKG01000065.1:0-35501 GCF_001029515.1 Micromonospora sp. RV43
CGCCACGTCCGTCGCCGCTGACGATGATCTTCGGGCGTGTTCCGGTAGCCTTCACCTGACAGGTGCCTTCCGTCCGGGATAGATGAGACCCTCAGCAAGTCCTATCTTCCCAGGCCGGAAGGCATCTTCCTTTCAAGATCCACTATATGGACCCGCCCTTAATGAAGGGCTGAGGCTAGCATCCGGTCGTCGCCCGCGAATCTCTGCCGCGCCGCGTCAGTCAGAGGTAATTGGCTGGCAAGTAACCGGCGCAGTGTGTCGTGGAGGCCAACGATGCTTCGTTCTACAAGCCTGAAGTCGGTATACGTGGCCTTACCGCGGTGCGAGAGGTTACTTCGAACCCGGTACCAGGCGTCGAATGAACTCCGACCGGGAGCGCGCTGTCGCTGCTGCGGGCGTCGGCTGTCGCTGACCTCGATCGATGGCGGCTTCGCCGCCTCGATAGCGTCAACAGCGGCACGATCGCTTCGGAGGCTACTTAACCGTTCGCCCGGGTCAACAGTCGGGCCGAAGACGAGGGCGGTGTACCTTTCGAGCACTGTACACAGCGTGAGGTACGTGCCCTGGATCGGGAGAAAGGCGTCCCAAAAGCCCTCCATGTCGGCGGGCATGGGCCTAACGCTCTCAAAGTGACGTTTGGCGATAGCGAAGATGCCGTCCAGTCCACCACGGAACAAGGGATCGTCGGCTGATGACCATTGCTGCTCGTGTGGCTGCGGGTTCCCCTTGCTTGGACCACGACCGACGTACACCCAGGCGTCGACCTCATCCCCCGTTTCGGTCCTTGCCCTCAACATCCGTTCGACGTACAGCGCGCCGTCTTCGTACTTCTGAACCTTGTGCCGGAGGTCGTCGGCGCCCTCGATCGTTGACGCGGTGAGCAGGTCGCCTCGGACGCAGCCACCGCGGACCTCGGTGATGAACGGAAGCCCGTCGCGCACGTAAAGGCCATAGCCCGTGATGTCCGCACGCTCAATCCGCGACACCAATGGCGCTACCTGCCGGTGGGCTAATTCGCCACGGCGAAGACTGCCGTAGACGAAGATCGCTTTGGGGGTCTCGGACACGAGTCGAAGTTTGCCACGGCCGAAGGATCGGTCATGACGGGTGCCGCCGCACACCCAATTCGATCAGGTCCGCCAGGACGACTTAGCCCACCTGCGGCAGTTCGCCGAAGACTCCACCACGACTACGACGCCGTCGTCGCCGGCCTCTCCGCCCCGTGGAGCTCCGGCCAGGTCGAGGGCCAAACACCAGAGCCAAGCTGATCAAGCACATGGGCTACGGCCGCGCCAACTTTGACCTGCTCCGCAAGCGCATCCTCTTACCGAGCTGAACATGGCCTCACAAGATCAGAGGCAGACCCCGTTCAGGCGTACCCGATTGGACCCGTTGGTCCGTACGCGTACACCGATCTGGGTAGCTTTGCGCAACTGGCTATCGGAGGTGCCCGCACGCGGGGATCACGGGCCGATAGTGCGGCCTTGACGGTCACTCGTCATTGGCGGTGGCGATCCGGCCAGCGACGGATGAGCCGTTCAGCTGACTGCCAGAGGTGGCGGCGGATGCTCGGATGCACCCGGGTCGCGAGGAGCTGCCCGGCCGTCGCGACGGGAGCTTCGATCAGGCGGAACTCACCCTGCCCGTCGGCGTCACCGGCAAGCAGTGGCCGGTCGAGCAGCACCCTCAGCCGACGCCGTTCAGTGGTTCGATCGCACGGGTTCGACTTCCACGAGGTTTACCAGTACCAGTAGCTCGCTGAACCGTTCCTGAAGGTTACTGAGGCCGCGAGGCAATGACTGCCGTTGGTAGGGCCGCCGCATGAGCGCGGCATACCTGTCGCGCCATCCGTTGCCGCAACCTACGCATATCGAAGTAGCCCAACGTGAACGACGACTGCGGGACGGCGGTCTCATCGGCTCGGCTGTAACGTCCCCATCGGCCGACGATCCCCTTCGGGTCGCCACCTTTGACGAGCAAGGACACCCCGACTGATGGCAGTGACCCAGCAGGAGATCGAGAGCCGGTTGTGGGACGCCGCCGACGAGCTGCGTGTGGCGATGCCCGAAGCGCAATACTCCTCGGTCGTCTTCCCGCTGATGTTCTGGAAGTACCTGTCGGACACCTGGGAGCACCACCACCAGGAGTTCCTGGACGACAACGAGGGCCTGGACGACCTCTCCGCCGAGGAAGCCCACGAGATCGAGTACCGCGACTACCAGTCGTTCGAGATCCCGTTCATCCACCCCGGCACCGTCCAGCAGCGTCGCGCCTCCTGGTCGTCCATCCTCGCTACCATCACCCAACCCGGGCTCGGCCAGCGGGTCCGCGCCTCCCTGCAAGCCATTGAGACAGCCAACCCTGACAAGTTCTCCCGCCTGTTCGGGTCCATGACTTGGACCTCTGAAGAGGTGCTGTCGGGTGAGGTGTTGGCGGCGGTCATGCAGGCGATGGACCGCACCCCGAAGATGCACGAGGGCAACATGTCCCACGACGTGCTCGGTGGGGCGTACGAGTACCTGCTGAAGCGGTTCTCCGACGGGTCCGGCACCCGTGCCGGCCAGTTCTTCACCCCCCGCGAGGTCGTCGAGCTCATCGTTGAGGTCCTGGATCCCAAGAACTTCGAGTCGGTGTACGACCCGACTTGCGGTTCGGGAGGCATGCTCATCGCCTCCGCGAACCTGCTGAAGGCTCACGGCGAGCGTGGCTACACGCTCCGCCTGTACGGGCAGGAGGCCGTAGCAGACACTGCGGGTGTGGCACGCATGAACCTCTTCATGCACAACCTCACCCAGTTCCAGGTCGAGGTCGGCGACACCCTGAAGGACCCGCGCTTCAAGAAGCCCGACGGGTCCATCGCACAGTTCCATGTGATCGTCGCCAACCCGCCCTACAGCCTGAAGTGGAAGCCCTGGACCAAGGACCCGCGCGCCATCGGCGGTGTCGCTCCGCAGTCGTCGGCCGACTGGGCGTTCGTACAGCACATGATCGCGTCGATGGACCCGAAGAAGGGGCGCGCCGGCGTCGTCTTGCCCCACGGCGTCCTCTTCCGCGGCGGCCAGGAAGCAGCCATCCGCCAGCGCGTCCTGGACGACGACCTACTCGAAGCGGTCATCGGCCTGCCTGCGAACCTCTTCTATTCGACTGCCATCCCGACCTGCATCCTCGTGTTCCGTGCCCCCGGCACCAAGGTTGAAGAGCGCCGGGACGGGGTGCTGTTCATCGACGCCTCCAAGCGGTTCATTAAGGCCAAGAACCGCAACGTCCTGACCGAGGCGGACATCGCTGATGTGGTGACCGCCTATCACTCGAAGTTCGATTCCGCCGGCAGCCCGGTCGACCCCGACGGCGACGGCGAACTCGCGGCACGATTCGTTCCCGCCACGGAGATCGCGGCGAACGGATACGACCTCAACATCGGGCGCTACATCAAGCAGGCCGCCGCGGAGCAGGAAGACCTCGGCACCCTCATCGATGCCTACAACATCGCCCGAGCTGAGCGCCAGAAGACCGAGCAGCGCATGCTCGCCGTCTTGGCTGCCGCTGGGATCGAGGGCTTCGATGAGTGACTGGCGGCGGGTCTCGCTGTCGGAGGTCGCCACGCGCGTCACGACCAAGAACGTGGACGGGACCAACGAGAAAGTCTTGACCGTCTCCGCTGAACACGGGCTGATCGCGCAGGAATCGTTCTTCACCAAGAAGGTCGCCAGCAAGGACACCTCGGGCTACTACGTTGTCGCGCCGGGGCAGTTCGTCTACAACAAGAGCACGTCGAAGTCTGCCGCCTACGGCACGGTGGCTCGTAACCTCAGCGACGAGGCGGGCATCGTCTCCCCGCTGTACTTCGTGTTCGAGGCCAAGGACGGGGCTGCGCTTCCCGAGTACCTGGAGCTTGCCCTCAACTCGGACCAGTTCTTTGGCTCGCTCGCTGGCATGCTGCGGGAGGGTGCGCGTGCCCACGGTCTGCTGAACGTCCGCCTGAACGAGTTCTACGCCGCCACGGTCACCCTGCCGCCCACACCCATACAAGAGCGGATCGTCGAGGTCATCGGTGCGGTGGACGACCAGATCACCGCGCTCGACGCCGAGGCAGGGGCGCTCACAGGGGTTCTGCGTCGCCGACGAGCCGACCTCATCACCGACGATTCGGTTGAAGCCGTGAGGGCCGAGCACGCCTTCGACTTCTCTACCGGTGTGCGCCGGACACCCGACAGGGCGACCGGCCCCTACATGACGCCCTACCTCCGTTCTGCGAACGTCGGCTACGGGACACTCGACCTGTCCGACGTGCTCGAGATGAACTACGACCCTGCGGAGCGCGAGAAGTTCGGCCTTCGCTACGGCGACGTTTTGGTGTCCGAGGGAAGCGCAAGCGCGAATGCCGTCGGGATGCCCGCCATGTGGCGGGACGAGCTGCCAGCACCTGTCTGCACCCAGATGACCCTGCTCCGTCTCCGGGCGCTCGACGGGATCTGCATCCCTGAGTTTGTCTTCCACTGGAGCATGTGGGCCTACGAGTCCAGGGCCTTCCTCGACGTCGCGGGGGGCACCAACATTAAGCACATCAGCGCCAAGCGGGCGAAGGGCATGGCCGTGCACCTGCCGTCACTCGACCGCCAACGCGAGATTGCGGTGGAACTTGACGCGATGGAGTCGGCCTTGCAGGCGACTCGCACAGAGGCCTCCCGTCTCCGTGAAGTCCGGGCGGCCCTGCTGTCCGGACTGCTCGACCGCACCATCGACATCGAGGCTGCCAAACTGGAGGCTTGAGCCGTGGCGAAGGGCATTCGAGAGCGCGAGTTCCAGAACCTGGTAATCCAGTGGTCGCTCCCGATGGGCTGGCGTTTCACAGCGGGCAGGTCGCTGCCGCGTGAGACGACGCAGACGGTGGTCGCTGCCCAACTGCGGGACGCCATCATTCGGCTCAATCCTGGGGTGATCGACGGGTTCGACGTGGACGCGGTGGTCGAGGAGATCATCGCCACGGTGAACGCTGTTGAAGGCGGGCTGGTGCGGGCCAACGAGCAGGTGCTACGCCTGCTGCGCGGGCATAAGGAGTTCCGGGACGCCGACGGCGCGTGGCACGCCCTGAAGGTCATCGACTTCCAGCACCCGACCGCCAACACGCTGGTCGTGTCGGACGAGGTGACCATCACCGTTCCCGGCAAGACCTCTCGCCGGTTCGACCTCGTGTTCTGGGTCAACGGGCTGCCGCTGGTGGTGGTCGAGGTGAAGTCGCCGACCGCGAAGTCCGGGTGGGCTGACGCCGCCCGCGAGATCAACGACGTGTACGCCACCGAGTACCCGTGGTTCTTCACCCCCAACGTCTTCGCCGTTGCCTCCGACGGGCTGAAGTTGCGGTTCGGTGCCGTTGGCGCGCCCCTGAACCTGTGGCAGCCGTTCCGGTCCACCGCCGACGACGAGAAACTGTCCGGCCAGGCCGACGTGCAGCGCTCCGTCGAGCTGCTTCTCAACCCGGCCACCGTCCTGGACATGCTGGAGAACTTCGCCCTCTTCGACACCTCTGGTGGTGGAGTGGACAAGAAGTATCTGCCCCGCTACCCGCAGATGGAGGCCGCGCACCTGATCCACGAGCGCGTCCTGGAGGACGGGTCGAAGGGCCTGATCTGGCACCACCAAGGCTCCGGGAAGACGCTGCTGATGGTGTTCGCCGCCTCACTGCTGCTGGCCGACATCCGCACCGAGTCACCCACGATCATCCTGCTCTCGGACCGAACTCAGCTCGTCCGGCAGACCTCCGGCGTGTTCACCTCCGCGATGGGGCACGCATACTTCCACCAGCCCGCCACCAGCCAGGAGTTGCGTTCCCTGCTGGCCGACGACGTGCGTGGCGTCATCTCCACGACCATTCACAAGTTCGCCGACGCTGGCAAGGACCTGTCGACCCGGAGCAACATCATCGTGCTGGTCGACGAGGCGCACCGCACCCAGGCCGTCAGCCGGGAAGGAGGGATGCTGCTCGTCAAGTCGAAGTCCCTGGCCGAGCAGATGCGCGAAGCATTGCCGCACGCGAAGTTCTTCGGCATGACCGGCACCCCCGTCAGGAACCTCGCCACTGACACCTTCGCCCTCTTCGGCGAGGAGACCGACCCGGGCAGGGTGCTGCACCGGTACTCGGTGTCCCGGTCTCTGCTGGACGAGGCGACGGTCCCGGTCATGCTGGACCCGCACCCGGTCTCCTTCGAAATGAACGACCAGGAGTTGCAGGCTGAGTTCGACCAGTTCGCCGACGACTTCGACCTCGACGACCCCGACCGCGAGGCCCTGTCCCGCAAGTTCGGGCGCCTCACCTCGGTGTTCGCCAACCCCGACCGCATCCACACGGTCTGCCAGGACATCGTCGACCACTACCTGGCCGGCGCCTACCGCAACGGCCTCAAGGCCCAGGTCGTCGCCTACAACCGCGAGCTAGCCGTCGCGTACACGGACAAGATCAACGAGCTGCTGGCCGGCTTCGAGGCCTCACAGGTGCTCGCCGAGGTCGGTAAGCACACCAGGATCGCTGCCGAGGTGAACATCTCCGTCTCGGACTCCAAGGACGAAGACCGCGCCATGCGGCCGTACCAGCTCTCGGAGGCCGAAGAGGAGGAGCAGAAGCGGCGGTTCCTCACCCCGGACGACCCTCTGTGCTTCCTGGTGGTCACCGCGAAGCTGATGACCGGGTTCGACGCCCCGAATGAGGGCGTCCTCTACCTGGACAAGCCGCTCAAGGCCCACACCTTGTTCCAGGCGATCACCCGCCCGAACCGCACCTGGGTGTCCCCGACCGGGTTCGTGAAGACCTGCGGCGTGGTGGTTGACTACATCGGCTTGGCCGAGGAGGTCCAGCGGGCCGTCGTCGACCCCACCGCGGAGGGGACCGGAAAGGGCGGCGGTTTCGTCGCCGACGTGTCCGAGCTGGTTACCGAGTTCCGCACCACCTTCGCCCGCATCGAAGACCTCCTCGCGGACGTGGACGACCTGGACCTCACGGTCCACGGCTACGAGTCCGTGCGGGCCATCAACGTCTTCCTGGACGCCAACCCCGGTGCCGCCGAGGTGTTCTCCAAGGACTACCGGCTCCTGGCCCGCCTGTACCCGCTCATCAACGCCGACAAGCGAATTGCCAAGTACCGGGACGGCTTCGGGCTGTTCGGGTCCGTGTACACGACCCTGTTCAAGAAGTCCTCCGACGACGAGAGGAAGGAACGGCTGGCCGAGCTGGGGCCGATGGTCCTGGAGATCATCAACGCCCACGTCCACTCCTTCTCGGTGGTCGCCTCCCAGGAAGAAGCCCTCGTCCTGGACGCCCAGGGCATCGCCGTCCTCAAAGAGTTGATGGCCCTCGTCCGTCCCAAGCCCGGCAAGGACGACGGCGAGGACAAGACACCCCCCTCAGCGGCGGAGATCCTCGACCACATCAAGGCCGCCCTCGAAAAGGGCGTCGAACCAGGGTCCGCGAAGTACACCGCCCTCGCGGAACGGATTAGGCAGCTGCGGGACCGGATCATCCAGGACGCCCAGGACGCCCTGGACTTCCTGGCCGAAGCACTCCGGATCGCCCGCGCCATCGTCAACGCCGAGAAACACCCCGACGAAGCCGTCGTCGTGCTGGACGACGACCACGTAGGCGTCCTGTCGCGGATCATCCACGACCACGCACCGCCCGGCCTCACTGTCACGGAGAGGAACCTGGCAGAGGAGATCGACCAGGTGGTCACCCGAACCCTCGCCCAATCATGGGACAACGCAGACGCTCGCAACCGAGGCGTCCGCCGCGCCACCGCCGCGGTCTTCCGCCGGTACATGTTGAAGCCGGTGGGGGAGCCGTATGACTCCACCGTCGCCTACATCGAAGCCCACTACCTCGTCGACTGACGACTGCACGGAGTCTCGGAAACCTGTAGCGGTCGCCGACAAGCACAAAGATGTCAACGTGCACGCCTGAGTGCAGAGGGGTGACAGCCTCATGAGCCTGGAGCGCCTGGTGGAGAACTTCGGAGTGCAGTAGGGGTCCTCCTGTCCGACGCCGACAGCGGGGCGAGGTGTACAGCTTGCGTCCCTCCGGGACGATCTCCAGGTTGCTCGGAAACTGCTCAGCGAGACACGGGCTAGCCGGCGGGGCGGTACCGGCTGATCTGTCAGGCGCAGGCTCGGCCGACGGCCGCTGAGGGCGCGGTGTAGGAGGGAGTGATGGCGAGGCAGGGGAAGCTGCAGGGGAAGCTAGGGAAGTGAACGATGCGTGGCGTGACGTCGAGGCCGGCCGCCGACAATTGGACTGGGCGGTCGCCATCGGCGACCCCGCCGAGGCGGAGTACCTGACGCCGCTCGGCCACGAAGTTGCGAGCCGAGCGATCACGGACTTAACCGCATTCTTCGGACCTGGCTGGCTGCACCACGCCAACCATCCCGGACCAGGCACGACCGGACCGACGATGGTGCCCTACTTCGCCTCGCTGCTGGGCGCGCCGGCGTTCGTCGCCGCGATCGGGTTGTGGGCTCGTCTGCAGGTCCTGGTCGACGCCCGGGTCCAAGGCATCGGCCAGGTACGGAAGAACCTGCGCGCCAACCCGGCGGCCGAGGAATTCCGCCATCACATCGCCTTGGCCCGGCTGGCGGTCCTCGCTAGCCAAGCGGGTGCGCGGCTAACGCTTGAGCCGGTAAAGCCACAGGGCGGGCCTGGGGACTTGCGGGCGGTACGCGCCGACAGTGACGTGTTTGTCGAGGTACGGGCGCTGGGCCCGGGCCAGGATTTCCGTGCCCACAGCCGGTGGATCGATGATGCCATGGCGCATCTCGGGGTGCTGGAAGTCCGCCACGAGGTGCACTGGGATGGCGAACTGCCTACAGAACCCGACCTTCAGTGGAAGAACGCCGTGGACGCGGCAGCCGCCGAAGTATCGGCGACCGGAGTTCCGATCGAGGTTGTCGTCGATGGTGCGACGTTGACCGCCCGACCTGGCCCGGCGCCGACCGGCACGCAGATCACCGGGCCGCTGTGGGAGGGCGACGAAGGCCATCGTCTGCTGCAAGCGCTCATGAAGAAGGCCATCAAGACTCAGTCCGCAGGAGCGGCCTGGCTGTGGCTGGAAGACGCAGGGGCGGTGTGGCCTCTGACGGCCTTCGCCCGTGATCCACTGCCTCAGAAGGTCAAGGTGCTCCAGCAGGCCCTCGATCCGCTATTCGACGCCCATCCACACGTGCTCGGTGTCGTGCTGACTTCTGGCGAGATGCGCTTCGACGGGCTGCTCGACGACGCCACCGAGACCCACCACCGCGGCGCGGCCTTCCGCCGGACGATGCCTGGCTCCCTGGTTCGAGAAAGCATTGTCGTGCACCGCCGGCTATGCGTGCCCGGACAGTACGCCTTGATTACCGAGATGTGCGCCGAGGAACCGGCCTGGCTCGATCGCGCGTTGGCCCGCCTCGGCGTACCCGGCGGCGTTGCGGCACTGACGACCTGGCCAGTGCGCCAGGCGCCGACGGTTGGGCAGTACCTTGGCGGCCGCCTGTACCTGCCCAAGTAGAGCTACCCCAGCCCTCGATGATCTTCGCGCCGATCGGTATCCGACCGTTGGGAACACGCTGCGATGGTGACGGTACGCGTGCCCGTCCACGAGCTGCGTCAGGCGATTACCGACGCTCTGTATCCGCTTCAGTCGTATCAGCTTTCCCGAGTTCTTGAGCGCTACGGCCTCGCCCCGGGTGACGAGGATGAGGCGGCCAGGGCCAGTGGTGTACGAAGAGTGCCCTGCGCGGCATCGGGGCCAGCACGCGACGCCGATGATCCGTTGAATGATGACGCCCTCAGGTAGTCACGTTTGTGGGTACGTGACGGCTGGTGAGGAACTGGGCGATCGCGGTGATGTGTTGGGCCGGGAGGGCAAGTGCGGCGAGTCGGCGGGCGCGGGTGACGGCGACGTAGAGCACGCGCAGGGCTTCGGCGGCCTCGTGCGGGGCGGGGCCTGCTCCGGCGGGTGCGGTGATCGCGTCGGCGGTCCAAGTGGTGAGCAAGTGGTTGGTGCGGCCGTCGTCCGGGAGGAGCATCAGAACGGCGTCGGCTTCTTCGCCTTTGACTTGGTGCACCGTGTCGGTGCGGACTGTCTGCTCGGCGACAGCGGTTGTGGGCACGCCGGCGAGCGATGCTGCGGTCTTGGTGCTCTTGCCCGGTGGGCAGGTGAGGGTCGTTCCTGCGGGCGTGGCGCTGTCGGGCGAAGGCCGCAGCGTACTGAGGATGCGGCGGGCGGCGGCGCACCATTCGCCGGCGGGCAGGGAGAGGTCGGGTAGCTCATCGAGCGCGTGGGCGGCGAGGCGGCGCAGGTGGTACGGGTCGATTCCATAGGTGTTGTGGCGGTCGGTGGCTGCGATGTAATCGGCGTCGGGCATCCAGTAGCGCACCAGCCCGGCTTGGAGGATCTGCTCAGCCAGGGCCCGTGTGCGTTGGTCCGGAGCCGCCTGGCGGAGCATCGCGACCGCCCATGCCAGCGCGCTGGTGGGGTTGGCTGGTGGTCGTCGGGGGTCGGCGCCGACGCCGGGCAGCGTCGCGGCGGCGTGGGCGAGGACGAGGCGACGGGTTGGGGGGATGCCGGCCCGTGTGGCGACGTCGTCGAAGGTCGACAACTCCTTTCCGCCGTCGAGGGGGATGAGGTGGATGGGCAGCTCGGCGTCGTGGTGGTCGGCGAGGGCGGTATCGGGGGTTCGCCGGCGTGGGTCAGCGCGCATGGTTGCGGCGAGGCGGCACACGGTGCTGGAGGAGCGCCAGTTGCCGGTCAGCTCGACCGTCGACATGTGATCGAGCAGGCGATTGATCGCGGGCGGGCCGGGGCTGCGGAAGCCGTAGATGGCCTGGTCCGGGTCGGCGATGACAAGGGTGGGAAGGCCCAGCTCTTGGATGGCCAGTAGCAGGTTTACATCGACGTCGGAGCAGTCCTGGGCTTCGTCGACGATGAGTTCGCTGAACCGGGCGGGAAGGGTCTGCCCGAGGAGATGTGCGTGGTTGGCCAGGTTGCGGTCGGCCGCGCGGCGGGTCTCTTCGCCGGTGAAAAGCCGATAGTCGTTGGCCAGTCGGGTGCGCTGCTGCTCGGCGAGGCGGCACACGGTCGCGATCTGCTCGTCGCTGAGGTGGCGGCGGCCGCCTTCGCTACGGGCGCGGCCGGTCAGGGTCGCGATCGGTGCGGCGAGCTGGCCTGGGTAGCGGAACTGGAACTCTGCGAGGTCGAAGGTGTGTCGTTGGCGGGGATTGGTGGGGTCGGGCAGGTAGTCGATTTGGCGCAGTTGGCGTGGCGCGTTGCGCCAGCTCTCCAGCCGCCGGAACGGTGGGCGATTGGCGTCCTCGGGTGGCGGTAGGAACGGCCGGACGAGGAAGCGCCAGAAGAATCCGTCCAAGGTCATGATCGCGTGGGGGTGCTGCAGGAGGTCGGGGCGGCCGAGTTCGTGGGCGCGGGCGCGAATCTGCGCCGCGGCGACCTTGGTGAAGGAGGTGATGGCGCGCCCGATCGGCTGGTTGCGTGGTGTGGCGCAGTGCCGGTTGACGATGGTGCGGGTCTTTCCTGCGCCGGGGCAGGCCACGACGGCGCGGGGAGCGGCGGCGGTCACGACGGCGTCCTGCTGGGCGGCGGCTTTCGCCCGGTGCCGTTGCAGTCCTTCGCCAGTGGGGAGCACGGTCGAGGGTGTCGTCATGGCAGTGGTGCCACCAGCCAGGTCAGGGCCTCGCGGATGTAGGCCGGTACCTGCAACGCATGGCCGCCGGTGGTGGTGTGATCCAGGAAGTTCTGCGCGAAGTCGCCCTTGCGCAGGCGTGTCTTCTTCATGGCGGCGATGAGGATGCGGGCCCGCTCGTCGGCGTCGGCGGCGGCGTCGACGCGTGCCTTCAGCCGGGGCCCGGCGGTGGGGCGCTGCGCCGACCATGCCGGCCAGAAGGCAGTGTTGCCGGCCTCGAGCAGCTCGGGTTCGAGGGTGCTGGGTGAAGCGAATACGGCTGCGGAGTCGGTGGCGCCCAGAGTGTAAATCAGCCGGCGAAGGGCTCCGACGGGGTCGTGACGCTTGCCGGGGTCGGTGTCGGTCAGCACCGCGACTCGGTTTGCGATGCGACCCGACGGCGTCATGGTCAGGAGCATCCGCAGATAGGGGCCGAAGTCGACGCCGTCGATCGCGACGATGGTCGAGCCGACGAAGCGAGTCCAGTCCCGGCCGGTGAACAGGGTGCGGGCCATCGCTGGGAGCAGGAGCGCCTCGGCGATGCCCTCGACCAGGATGGTGCGCGGGCCGAAGAGCATGCTGCTGCGGGTGGCATCGAGGTACCGGTTGACGCGTGCAGTGTCGGCGGCGTCCAGGCCGAGCTCGGCGACTGCCACCGCGGAGGCGGTGAAGCTTACCGGGGCTGCACGGCCCGGCGGGTCGCCGGTGGCCTTCTGGGGGGCGGTGCCGGAGCGGCGTTGGAGCACGACGATGTCGTCGACGTCGGTGTGGGCGGCCAGCAGCGGCGCGTGCGTGGTCACAACGACCTGGATTCGGCCGAGCCACCCGTTGCCGGTTGTGCTTTGGGAGTCCCGCGCGGTGCGGGCCAGGTAGTCCAGCAAGACGGCTTGCAGCTGAGGATGCAGGTGCGCCTCAGGCTCTTCTACCAGCAGGAGCGTGAGATCCGCCTGGGCTGCGGCGTGTAAGTGGGTCAGTACGGTCGCGATGAAGGCTAGGTTGGCGTAGCCCATGCCTGACTCGGCGAGGTCCCGTGGCTCCACTCCAGCGTCCGCCATCCGCATCCGTAACCCGCGAACCAAGCTGGTGAGGTCCGCGCGACCGTAGCCGAGGTCGGTGATGTGTTCGTGCGCCCCGCTGGTCAGCTCGGCCAACGGCTCGTTGACCTTCTGCGACGCACGGACCAGTACAGGATTGAGTTCGATGCGGCGCAGGTGCTCACCGACCTCAATCTGGAAACGCGTTCGGTCGTGGCGGTCGCCGACCTCGTCGACGAAGGCCTCGTCGGCGAGCATCCGCTCGACGATTGCTCGGATTCGGGAACTGCCGGCCGGGCCCAGCTCGCGGGCGGCGTCCCGCAGCGGAGGTAGATACACGTGCCGCAGCCGGCTACGCGCCCCCGGGTCGGGGTCGTCGGCGACAGCGCCGCTGCCGGCGGTCCAGCTCATCCGACCACGGGTCTCCGCCGCGCCGGGGGGCTCGTAGGTTAGCGCGTAACGTGCTTCCGTTTCGTCGGTGCGTGGCGACGGGGCGAAGGCGTCGCTGTACGGGGCGAGTTCGAAGGCCGTGCCGCGCAGCGTCATCCGCAGTGTGAAGCTCGCGTGGTCGCCGGTACGGCACACGTCACTATCGTCGGCCCACAACGACCGCCGGCCATCCAAGGGCTCGGTAAGCATGCGCAACGCGTCGGTCGCGCCCGACTTGCCGGCGCTGTTCTCGCCTAGGAGCACCGTCACCCCACGCCGGAGCCGGATCCGCGCGTCAGCGAACGCGCGGAACCCAAACAGGCCCAGCTCCCCTAGGTACACTGCGCCCTCCCTTCATCGCGCAGCGTGCGTAAATTTGGCAGCTTAGTGACGCTGTTCAACCCCAGGGCGGCGTGGGGTCGGCGGATCGTGGAACGGCCTGAAGCGGATGGTGCCGTGGAGCCCACCGATCGGTGCTTGAGGCGCCGTCGATGCTCCTCAGATTGAGCGATCTGCAAACGGCCCTCCGAGCTCTGGCCGGTCTGCGCGGGTATCGACGTCGGAGAAGATGATGTCGGCCCCGGCAGCACCCTCGCCCGTCACCGGGCGCGTCCCGTGTGGCCCGCCCGACTGGTGAGACCGCCTTCCAACGATGACGTATTCGGGCATTCTAGGCACCCAGTCGTTACGATCCGTTGCTGGAGAGCCCTCCTCTCGATCCATTGATCTGCAGTGCGGGCCTCGCCGGTGCCGTGCTGCTGTTGATCTCGGCGGGCCCGGCGCAGGACGGCGTTGGCGACGTCGATCTCGTTGGGGTCGTCGTACACGGCCCGCAATCACGATCGCCAGTGCAGCTCGGCTGCTCTGTATTTGTCGTAACCTCGCGATACGCTCACGTGCTGTGACTGACCTGCTCTTATCCGCGGCGGGGGACGGTCCTGCCTGGACTGATGTACTCGGCGCTGTCGGTGGCACCGTAGGCGTGGTGGGTGGCGTGGTCTTCGGGGTGCTGTCCTGGAAACTGAGCCGCCGTTCCGCGCTTGCGTCGGAACGCTCGGCGGAGATCGCGGCTTCGGCTCTCACGACGTCCCAACAGGCCGTCGATGCTGCGGACCGGGCGGCGAAGGCGGCGGACGTCTCGGCGCGCGAGGCGCAGAAGATCTCCACTATCGAGTCGGCGCGGCACCACGACGAGTTGGGCCCCGATGTCTCCGTGGAGTTCGTCTGGCGGCAAGACAGGCATGGCGGGGGGATTTACGCGGAGGTCTCGAACAACGGCCGGCACGATTACTGGGTGGCGGGTACGCACCTCGTCAACGGGTCCGGGGCAACGCCGGTTACGCACGCAGGGCTCCAGGCGGGTGCGACGCTGGACATTTACATCTCTGAGCTGCCGTTGGAAGACCCGGGCGAGCCCGACGACTCATGGCCGGTGATCCGCGATGCCATGAAACGGGCTCAGATCTACGATGTGGAGCTGAGGGAGGCCTTCTACCAGGCCCGTGACCGGTTCGGTCGGCTGGAGCTGCTGTACCGGGCTACTAGCGAGCCGTGTCAGTGCGGCCGGACCCCTGCTGACAGCGAGGGCCATTGGGTCACTTACCACGCCGTCAATAGCGTCAGCCTCTGACTGCTTGCCGTTCACTGGGCAGCTCACGACGAAAGCGCCGGCCCCGGTTACGTGACAGGCGCTTCTGGGGCGACTGGTGAGATCTCCTAATCGACTGTCGCCGGGTCCCTGCTACAAGGCCAGGTCAGCGCAGGGTCGGATAGCTACTTTCCGTGGCCGTTGCTATTGGGCTGGGAACTACAACCGTCGCTATTCGATCTGACGCGAATATTAGGCAGTCCCCAAGCTGATCACCGATGACGCCGAGCTGCGCGCCCGCGTCGCCGCGATCCTTCTGCTGCTCTACGCCCAACCGCTCGGCCGTATAATGCGCCTGACCATCGACGACATCAATGCCATCGGCTTCGACGTCCTGCTCCGGTTGGGTGACCCGCCGGTGCCGGTCCCGGAACCCGTCGCCGGACTACTGCTGGCACTACGTGGCCAGCGCACCAACATGCGCACCGCCACGAATCGTGATGCCCCTGGCTGTTCCCCGGCCGCCGCGCCAGCCAGCCATTGACCACCTGCACGATCCCCTCGGTCATCCGCGACCGCGGCGCCCCGCCGTTCCCGGCCGCCTGGCGGCAATGCACCAACTTGTC
The DNA here is from genome assembly GCF_001029515.1 of Micromonospora sp. RV43. NCBI lineage: Bacteria > Bacillati > Actinomycetota > Actinomycetes > Micromonosporales > Micromonosporaceae > Micromonospora > Micromonospora sp. RV43. Next base: position 15,375 of record NZ_LEKG01000065.1, read on the forward strand.
CTCCAGGCCCTGGCACCGGTCGTCGCTTAGACCCTTAACATCCACTACACCACCACCCAGCGCCATCACGCCGCTGCTGGTGGAACCTGGAACCGCTACACGGCGCCTTGGGCGGCGAGCTCCAACTCGCGTGCGCACTCGAAGGTGGTCACGTAGTCCGCGGCGGCGCGCAGCAACTCGGCGTTGTCGCGCATCAGGCCGATGGCCACGTTGCACTTGCCGCACAGCAGTGCGCGGATGCATTTCCCGCACGAGCGCGACCGGCCGGGACAGCACCGATGGTCATGGTCGATCGACAGGGCGCGCTTGCCGGGCGGATCCTTGCAGAGGGCGCACAGGCCGCCCTGATCGGCCAGCATCTGCTCGTAGCGCTCAGCGGTCATGCTGTACGTGACCCTACGGTGGTTCGTCGCTTGGCAGACCTTGCAACGACTGGCGAGTCCATCTGCCGTCTTGGCGTACCTACCGAACTCGCCGATCGGCTTCCAGGTCTCACACGTGGGGCACTCTTTGCGGCCGAGCCGGTCGCGCGCCAGGACGGCACCCACGTCTCGAGCGTACTTGATCGGAGTCAGCTCCTTGCCGGCCTCACGCTGGGCGATGTGCGTCCTGCACAGCTCGTCGTAGTCAATCGGCAGGATGCAGCCGTAGAAGGTGCACTTCGGCCTGGCCTTCCGCGAGCACTCGCGGTTGCAGAACCGAGTCTGCGGCGCGCGGTCGGAGATGTCCTTACCGCAGTGCCGGCAGGTCCTGGGAACGCTGCCCACCGCAGCTTTGAGGCGCTCGTCCGAGGCCCTCTTCGAGCAGAGCCGGGAGCAGTAGCGGCGATTCCTCGGCATGAGCGGAATACGGCCGTCGCAGCCCGAGCAGGGACGAGTCGGCTCGTTGATGTCAACTCCTCAATAGGGTTCCAGTCGGCCGGCCCCCGGGCGCCGGCAGGCGCCGCCGGGATTTGTCTGGAGCGTACGATCGGGCTACGACGTTTCCGCGGTCAGCTGGCCTCGGCCAGCGCCCGGCGCCGTGGACGGTGCGGAGCGGACCTGGCGCTTCCGCACTACTCGCCGGGGCCCAACCAGCGGCCGCCTTGAGGCGCTTTGCCGGCTGACTTGACTCGGGACGAAAAGTGCGTCACCCTATGTGGCTTTGCTCATGCAGTTGAGGAGTCATGACGTGACCAAGCCTCGCCCCGATCAGTCGCTGACACGGGCCGCCGAGGAGGCGCTTCGGGCGGCCGGCTACCCGCTGGTGACGACCGATGCCGGCCGCTTTGACGTCGTCGGGTACGCCGTGGACGAGTCTGGCCGCCTGAAGCCGGATGCTGTTGTAGAGGCGAAGAGGCCATTCGACGAGGGCCTCGCCGACGATGCGCTTGAGATCCTTGCGCGGGCGCGATCGGAGCTCGCCACCCGTCGGCATTACGTCTTTACCGGGAGCTCCTGGTTCGCGGCTGATTCAGGCCTGAGGAGGCTTACGCTGACCGACGGTCCTGAGCCCGTTGAGCACCATGCCACGGGCCGGCTCAAGGATCGAGACGTGGCCAAGCGCCTACTTTCGTCTGCTTTTTGGGCTTGGGCGGAACGGGAGCGGGGGCAGCGCCGGCTTCGGACGAAGGAGTCTCTCGATGACTTCCTGCTGTCGCTCTCCGAGGAGGGCGGCCTGACGCTCGGGCCGGACAACGTCTCCGTTGACCCAGACGTTCTGTGGGCAGTGCTGCAACACCTCACGGTTCGTGTTCTCGGTCAACATGCAGGCGGATCCGAGCTGCTCACTGCACAGTCCGTCGCTTCGGCCATGGCCCGAATCGCTGGCAGCGAGGGGAGCGTCTATCTGGACCCGTTTTGCGGCAGCGGCTCTCTGCTGTGGCACGTCGCCGATCTGCTACGCGACGTCGGCCGCCAGGCACACCTACTTGGCAGGGACATCAACGCCGGTGTCCTCGCCACAGCCGGCGCGATGGCGCGACTGTCGCCCGTGCCTATGACCGTTGAGCAGAGCGACTCATTCGCCGCAGCACTGCCAATGTGCGACCGCGTCATCAGTCAGCCGCCCGTGGGCCTGCGCCTTGAGAAGCCGTTCGAACTCAGCAACGGTGCCACCACCACCGACGGCGAGCTGAGCAGCATCGACGTCTGCCTGCGCGCCCTCGAGCCGCGGGGCCGAGCCGTCCTGCAGCTCACGCGCGGTTGGACCTTCCGCAGCGGCGCCTCGTTGCGGTACCGACGGCACCTCGCGTCGCGCGCACGCGTCGCCGCGCTCATCGGGCTACCTAGCGGCTCGCTTCTCGGGATGAAAGTGCCCAGCACGCTCGTCGTCTTGGCGGCAGAAGAGCCCGGAGATACCTTTGTTGCCCAGCTGGAGCAGGACTGGAAGGAGCAGCTTGCTCCTGACGGGGCGGTTTTCCGCGCTCTCCTGGCTCACCTCGGCGATCAGTACCACGACGCGGAGCTGGCCTGATGACGTCTGCCATACTGCGCCTGCCTTCTGAAGGGTCTTGGGATCCGTCTGCTCTGCTGCGCCCATCTGCAGAGGAAGTTTGGCGCGGCTTGGGTCCGCTCGCGGCACTCAGAGATTTGGTGTCCGTCGTCGGCGGTGCGGTTCCTGCGCAGCCGAGTCAGCCGGTGGTTACCCCTGGAGGGATCAACCCACTCAGCGGCTCCGTCCGACAAACACGGCGTGACTTCACCGGTTCCGTTCGGCTTCTTGGTGAAGCTGTCGACGCCTTGCAGGTAGGAGATCTACTCGTACCGGTCACCGGCCGAGGGCCTGCGTTGCTGCTCAAGAGAGGCCACGAGGGTCTTTCCTTCAGTGACGCCTTTATCGCCCTTCGCCCCTTGCAGCCGTGGACCGGAACTTGGCTGTGGGCATGCCTGTCGTCGGCCACTGGCGTTCGGGTACGTGAGGGGTCGACAACCGGAGGAACCCTGAAGCGCTTAACGCCGGCGGCCCTGCTGGCGACTCCTGTGCCGCTACCAGCCGACTTGACCGGGGCTCTTCCTGCATTGCGGTCCATGTCCGACAACGTTCCTGCCATCGAGGAGAATGCCAACGTCGCCTCGAGTTGGTGGCGGGTGGCTACCTTGGCCGCGACAGGGGATTGGCATGCCCAACTATCCCTCCGAAACCCCTCCCTGCTCGAAGAGGGGATACCGCTCGGTGACCTCGCTGAGGTCGCGTCCGGGCGCCGACCACGTTCATATTTTTCGACGCCCCGGCCTGACACCCTCCCCGTCCGCCAAGGACTCTCTGTCGATGGCCGCAATGTGCGCATGTGGGCCACTGTCGACGCTGCTCCTCGGATACATCCAGGCGACATCGTCATCGTCGAGGTGGGCCTTCGCGGGCGGGTTTCCGTCAACGAAGAGGAGTGCCTTGCCGGCCAGGGTGTCCTCGTCATTCGACCCAATAGTCCTGCCTTGGCGCAAGCGCTCGCGTCGTACCTCAGCTCGGAGTCCGCGCAGGAGCTACGCGCATCCCTCGTCCAAGGGCTGATCCCACGTCTCACCCCCGCGCTGCTGCGGAAGTTCCCAGTGCCCGAGAACGTGCTCAGCTCCGTGGCGATGCCACAGCCGAGGCCGGTGATGCCCCTGCCGCTGGCCGAGCGGCTGGAGCAGTTGCTGTGGAGCTGACCTGTGCTCTCGCGCCTCCCGTCTATGTCGAGCTGTACGCGATGCTGGCCGAACGTGATAGGGCCGCGGAGCTGGAGCCACGCCTGAACCTCATCGACCGCGACGCCTCCTGGCTTGCCGACATGGCACAGTCGTACCGACGCCTCTGGCAGTACCGGCTTACTCTGGACAACGTGGAGGAGATCCACGAAGGCTTGCCATCTCACCATGCGGATCTCGCTACATGGCTGCTCAGCGTCCTGCGTGGGGACGCCGCAGAGTTCTCTCGCGTGCTTCGGCGTCGCGCTCGCGAGGAGTTGCGCAAGGCGTCGGTCGGTGACTCTCTGCCCGACGGACCAGAGGGGCAACCGGCAGTTGTCGCCTGGACGCTCGGTGCCGTCCACGGCAAGTACGACCGAGAGTTGCCGGTCGTGTTCGCCGAAGACCCACCGGACCTCAATGTGCGCATGGCCTACGAAGGGCTCGTACACCACCTCGTCGACCTTGGCGAGCGGGATGAGCCGTGGCCGGAGGTTGTCGCTACCTCGGTTCTCTGGAGATGCGCCGGCATCGCCGAGGGGTTGGCGCCGCAGGCGAACCCGAACCTAGCGTCAAGCCTGAACCAGCTCATGGCGCTGGTCCGCACGTACATGGCGGAGTCGATGTGGCGCGAGCTCTCGGGCATCTGGGAGGACTTCAGAAAGACACGCAATGCCCTGACCCACCTGACCGGCCGGGACGGCGATCCCTGCTTCACAGACGTCGGAGCGATCAACAACGGGCGCGAGCATCTAAAAAACGCTCTATTCGGTTCCACGCATTTCGTTGCAAACAGCATCCGCACCGTACTTGCAGACCCGGACAGCGACCTTGGGCGAGGCGGCCTGGCCTCTGCAATCGAGGACGAGCTCAGCTGGTTCGAGGGGTTCGTCGCGTAGAAGTCCAACCCAGCTGTTGCACTCGGCCCGGCAGCTCATTCGTCTGGACCGCTACTTAGAGCCCGGCGGGGTGCTCTCGATCCGATCCGGGTTACCTTGGCGGCGGCTTCAACTTGTTCACGGAGCCGGGAGTTCTCGACTGTGAGCATCCGTAGGTGTTCTTCGTAGATCTCAATGTGGCGCCGAAGATTTTCGTTTTCCTCCCGTAGGCTACGCAACTGGTTGTCACGAGAGTCGTCACGCGGCGGGCGGTGCCGCTGGCGACCGTCGGTGTGCTGGCGCCGAGCGGCCTCCAGCATGGTTTCGGCCTGTGCCTCGAAGTGCCGGTAGAAGGTGGTGCGGTTGAGGTCGACTCGCTTGGCCAGGGCGGTGACCGTGGGGTAGGGGCCGCCGTCGCGATGGGCGGTCAGGAGTGCCTCAGCGACCTTCTCAACGTCGTGCACCGATGGTAAGGAAACGCCTCTCATAGGTTCCTCTGATCGTTTATACCGGCGGCGAGCAGCGCCGCCAGGTCCTCGCGCTGTTGACGCAACCTGTGCGAGACGTAGGGCGGCAAAACCTCGTGTCGCACCAGTAGCACGTCTAGGCGGTCGAGCTGTCTGGCCAGGGCGTGGGTGTTGTCGTTGCTGAGGGCGACATTGCGGCAACGCAACGGCTGGCAGGTGCCCAGGTCGGGCAGCCCGGTCGCATTGCCTTCGAAGTCCTGTCGGCTACAGAGGGCTCTGTCGGGATTGTGGACACAGGTAACGAACTTTCCGAAATAGATCTTGGGGTCGTCCCGCTTCATGATCCTGGCCAGACGTTTCGGGTCGATCACCACACTGCCGGCATAGCCGGTCTTACTCGCGAAGATCTCCATTCGCATCTGAGCTTCTTCGGCGGCCGGCCCCCGTAGGTCGATGTGGTGGTGGCCGTCAATCATTGCAAGGAGACGTTCCCCGCGTTCCAGGCTCTGTTCGGCCTCAACCTCAGCACGGAATCCGGAGTCCGAGGTTCCGGCGTATCCCTCGAACATCTGAATGCTCTGGTGCCGGTACTGGATCGCGCCAGCGATGGAGCCGCCCGGACGGCGGGCGATGAACCAGGCCAGAGTCCGCCGAAACTGGCTGGTGCTCAGCCGCCACCGCTGTTTGCGGACCAGCGGGATTGCGTCCGGCCGCTGGTGTCGACGGCAGTAGGTGCTGACCCACTCGACGAAGTCGGCCATCGACTTGTTGGTCTGCGAGGTGGTCATCGCGGAGGTCGGCGAGTCGCCGCGGAAGCCCAGCGAGCCGGGTAGGCAGGAAAACAAGTAGACGTGGTTGTCGGGCAGCAACTGCCCGAGCACCTTGATGGCCCGCTCGACCGGTGCGCCGACCACCCAGGCGGCGGTGACGCCCTCAGGCTGCCCTTCGTTCTTAAAGGCCTGACTGGTGAGTGTGCGGCGGTAGGTGCTGCCGTCGCTGTCACGCTTGCGCCCGAGGCACCCGCGGCGCAGGTGCTTGACCTCGCTGTCGCGCATCCCTGACAGGTAGGCGATGACGATGTAGCAGGCGACGTGCAGCAGCCTGCTCAGGTGCGGGACCTCGGCGTAGCGGATGCGGGGCAGCCACGGTTCGCCGTCCAACAGTCCGTGAATCGTCGTGTCCAGGTAGGCGTCGTCGGCGATCCCCACCTGGGCGGCAGTGTCCGTGATCAGTTGCCGCACCGCCGCAGACCGCAGCATTGAGTGTGGACGGTCGATCTGTCGGGCGAGAAACAGACCATTGACGCCACCGTCGGGCCTGCCGGGCAGCGGACGGCCATCGGCGCGGTAACGCGCCAGCAACTTGGCCAAGCGGCGTTGCGTGTCGCCGTAGGAGGAGCGGGGCCGGTAGGTGCCCCGATGGCGGGGACCGTTGAGGTGCAGCGCCCACCATTGCTCACGAGCCGCCAGGATATCGGCGCTGAAGTCCTGGACCCATCGCAGCGCCCAGACCAACAGCGGCGAGATCACTTCTTCCGGGATGCGGTCGGTGCTGTTCTCGCTCCGGCGCGCCCGGCTGGGTTCGGCATCCCAGTCGGGTAGACCTTGCGGGTCAATCGCGAGACAATCAGTAGTGAGCCAGGCGCGGTGGATCCAGAACAGGCGAACGGCGCTACGGTGCCCACCACGCTTTTCGGGCATTATCGGTTGGCGCTGCAGCCAACTCACGTAGCCGAGCAACTGGCCGCCGGTCAACGCTTGCAGCGGCCCGGGGTGGTTCTCATCGACCCAGGTGAGGAATTTCTTCACCCGACTGAATATTCCGCGGATGGTGCTCAGGGATAGCCGGTCGTGCTCGGTGCAGCGCGGGCTGGCCAGCAGTTCCAGGAACAGTTCCTTGGCCACCGGGCGGAACGCGGCGGGTAGCGACTGGAAGTTGAGGATCCAGCGGCGGCTATGAGCCTGGTGATTGGCCGGCTCCAGGTCCCAGACGTCGTCGGTGAACGTCGAGGTTGTTTCCAGGTCGACGCCGGCGCGCAGCGGGCGTCCGTGCAGCACGAAGGCCGCCGGCGGGGCGATGAGGCGCGCCGGTGTCGTCACGCTTGCTCCCGCGGTCCGTCGAGCACGTCCAACAACTCCTCCACGTCAGGGTCGACGGGTGCGGTCTCCCACTCGGCTGGGGTGAACTTCGGGCGGATGTGCTGGGTGATGGCGAACCAGGTCAGCCCGAAGCGTTGCCACCAGATCTCCTCGGCCAGTCGCTCGCGCTGCTCGGACAGCCAACCAAGTAGCCCCTTCAAGGCAGGGATGTGTGCCGGAGTGACCAGTGCGTTGGGGCAGGACAGGCAGAGCAGGAACGACAGGTTGCAGCGCTTGTTGTCAACGGGGTTGTGCTCGATGTCCTGGCATGCGGCGAAGGCGGTGTTCAGGTCACCGTCGATCAGCCGCTGCGCCTGGTCGATCGAAATGTTCAGGCCGGCCGCGACGTTCGAGGGATCCTCCACATCTCCTGCTGTGGCCAGCACCCGGGCGTGCGCCTGCACCGCGTTGTGCTCGGCGTCGACCAGGGCGCCGGTGACCACGTCGGCGCCCCACTCCCGCACCGATGCATCGCCGCGCAGGTAGTGCGTGAACAGCACCTGCATGCTGTTGCTGCGCGTCGACGACGGCAAGTGCCCGCCGATCGCGCGAGTGGTACGCACGTCTACGGTCTTCTTCAGCCTCGGCAGGTTGATTCGAAGCAGCATCCCATCGTCACCGACCAGTCCATGGCTGGTTGCCCAGGTCTGTGTCCCCGCACCTCTCGCCAGCGCCCGGTCGAAGGGCCCGACGTGACCGTTGCGCCAGACCCAAATCGACCACAACGAGTCGGTGCCACTGAACGAGCGGCCAGGCCCCATCAACATCTCGAAGAGCAAGTAAAGGCCGCCGGGCGTGCGAAGCTGGGCGCTGGGACGCCCGACCTCCCAGTGCACCGTTTCGAACGTACGGCTGGGACCGCGCCGCCGCTTGGTCAACTGAACGCGCACGGCCCGCTGCTCCAGCACCGTGTGTTCGGCCGAGAGGTCCTTGATCGTCTCCGCGTTCCGGCCGGACAACCCCACCGCGAGCACCAGCATCGGCGTCAGGTCGCGTTCTACCACGAACAGGTGCTGGGCGAGGCCGATCATCGCGGCCCGATCGGCGAGGCCGTGCGCGGCCGCCATGCGGATGAGCGGGACTTTGCCCGTGGTCGCGATGTCCGCCAACCTGGCGGCAAGGCTGGACTGCTCGGCAGCTACTGAGCCGGGATCGCGGCGATAGGCGTCGGCCAGCGCCCAACCTGTTCTCAGCCGACGGCGTAACTCGGCGACGTCGGACCGGGCGGCGGCCATGATCGCAGTGAACTCCCGATCGGAGTATCCGCCGTCGACGTCAACGCGGCGGCGCGTACCCCTGCGCTGCTCCAACCAGATGAGTGCGTCATCGCGGAGCTGCGCCGTGGGCCGCACCTGCATCAGTACGGTCCTGACGCCCGAAACGTCGCCGCCTGCCGTGCGGGGGTTCGCCAGCCGGATCAACCGCTCACGGTAGAAACCCTCCAAGTGCTCCGCAGTTAGTTGAGACAGCGCCCGGGGTGGCATCGGCAGCTTGTCCAGGAACTTAAGCAGCCGTACTACGGTGCCCCACAGGTGCTCGGCGCTGCTGCGTGTTCGCCGGGATCCGGCCGGACCGGTCGCTGCGGCGAACCCCGCGGCCAAGGCTGGGTGCAGTCCGACAATAGGTAGACCAGTGAAGCGAAACAGCCGGCGACGGCCGTCCTCGCCCTCGAACAGCACCTCCGCGCCAGCCGGCGTGTCCTGCACCAGGTCGTCAGGCTCGTAGGCGCCGGATGGTAACGCGGCATGCCGGCCCTTCCTGGTCGCGGCCCGGACGCTCACCGCACTAACTCCACGGCCGCATCGTCCGCGCCCGATTCGGCAAGAGAATAGTCCGCCTTCTCCCAGTCGGTCGGCACTAGCGCCAAGCGGGTCTCCATTGCCAGCTCGTTGAGCGTGTGCAGGTAGATGAGTGTGGACTCTATGGACTGGTGCCCGAGGCGGCGCCGTACCCAGTCCAGCGGGTCGCCGAACACCATCTCGTAGGTGGTCCGCTGCGCGGCCGACATGCCGGCCAGCTCGCGAATGTGCTCGCGCTGCAACTGTTCCAAGGTGACCACCGCGTAGGTGTGCCGTAGCAGGTGCGGATGGCAGCGAAGTGCCTCGCCGCGCCGCTTGCAGCGATCGTTTGCCTCGTCGAATATCGTCTGCCAGCCGGAGGTCGTCATGGGCAGGCCGGATTCGGTTAACCACAGTGCCGCCGGCTCCAAGCCCTGCTCGGTACGTATCAAGAGGCGGCGACGATCGCTAGGACGCAGCGCCCCCACTGGGATCGGCCGCCCGTCCAGCTGATCGGGAGGCAGCAACGCCCCCTGGGGATCCTCGATGATCAGCGCGTCCTCAATTCGCTCGTATGTGCCCCGCGCCCTGGCCCGCTCAACCACGTCCGTTCGATCGAATTGGATGTAGTCCCACACGTCCCGCAGCACCGACGTCGGCACGTAGATCTTTCGTCCCGAGCCTCCCTTGGCAATGGCTGAGGGCAAGCGGGTGCGTCTGTAGGCCATGTGTGGCTGGACATCGGGAACGTCGAACAGGGTCAGGCTGGCCTGCTCGGCCAACCGCAGGCCGGTCCGGACCATGACGTCACAGAACGTGGCGTTGCGCGATGCGTTTCGTCCTCGAAACGACCGGTCCCGCAGCCCGGTGCCCAGGTAGCCGCGAACGCCGACGTCACGCCAGCGGCGGTACGAGTGAGGTGGCAGCCATTCGAGATCGTCGCGGTGGGCGTCCCTCGGCACCTCGGCCGGGGTCAACTCCGCCGTCGGCCGCCGTCCGGCCCGGTGTCGCGCCTGCCGTTGTTCAATCGGGTTCTGCGCGATCAACCCACGCTTCACCGCCCAGCGATAGAACTGGTTGACCGTCGCCACCTCACGCGCGAACGTCGACCCCTTCACCCCCGGGCCGTTGACATCCGTACGCCGCCACCGTTTATAGGCCGCCCGATCCTCCGACGTGGCGTCACGCCACGAACGACATCCCAGCGGCTGACGATTACGCCAGAGAAAGGTAAAGAAGTTCGCCAGGTCGTAGGCCACTGCCGCCTGCGTGTTCTCCGAAGCGGCCATCAGGTGTACCTGAAGGAAGTACCGGTTCAGCTCCAGGTCGAATGTGCCGTCAGGTGCGATGAGGCACGGCAAGCGGTCGGGGATGTCTTCCTCATCCAGCCAGGGCCTGATCTCTTCGAGCGGCAAGGTCAGTAGGAGAGGTCTCGGCACCTTCGGAGTGAGCAGTCGTCGGCGGGTGAAGTGGACTCTCCATCCCAAGATCGGCACTGCCGTAGCCTACGCGAACATCGTTCGCAAGTACATAATCCTGCACCAGTTGGGTGCGGGCCGGGTACTCGGTGGCACCCCGGGTACGCGCCACCCGCACCCGGCCGCTCTCCAGCGGCTGCCGCAACGCCTCCAGCGCACCCTTGCTGAACTCGGGCGCCTCGTCGAGGAACAGGACCCCACGGTGGGCGAGCGACACCGCGCCGGGCCGGGCCAGCCCGGAACCGCCTCCGACGAGCGCGGGCACCGTGGCGGTGTGGTGCGGCGCCTGGAACGGGGGACGGCGCAGCAGCCCGCCACCGGGTGGCAGCAGGCCGGCGATCGAGTGCAGCGCCGTCACCTCCAGGGCTGCCTCGTCGTCCAGTTGGGGCAGGATCGACGGCAGCCGTTCGGCGAGCATGGTCTTGCCGGCGCCGGGCGGACCGAACAGCGCGAGGTGGTGGCCCCCCGCGGCGGCGATCTCCAGGGCACGCCGCCCGAGCGGCTGCCCGGCCACGTCGACCAGGTCGGGCCCGGCCGGGCCGCAGGCCGGGACGTGGGCGGGTGGGGCGAGCAGCGGACTGCCGTCGCGGACGTGGGCGACGAGCCGGTGCAGCGTGTCGACCGCGTGCACGCGTACGCCCGGGATGACTGCCGCCTCGGCGGCGTTGCCGGCGGGTACGACGACGCGGGTGTGCCCGGCGCGGGCGGCGGCGGCGACCATCGGCAGCGTGCCGCGGACGGGGCGTACCGCGCCGTCGAGGCCGAGTTCGCCGAGCACGACTGTGGCGTCCAGGGCGACCGGTGGCAGTTCGCCCGAGCCGGCCAGGACGGCGAGCGCGATGGCGAGATCGAACGCCGAGCCGTACTTCGGCAGGGTGGCGGGGAGCAGGTTGAGCGTGATGCGGCGGTTGGGCCACTTCTGGCCGGAGTTGACGATCGCGGCGCGGACCCGGTCGCGCGCCTCGTGCAACGCGGTGTCCGGCAGACCGGAGATGATCACCGCGGGCAGTCCGGGAGCCAGGTCGGCCTCGACCTCGACGAGATGCCCGGCGACTCCGGCCAGGCCGACGCTCAGCACCTTCGCGTACCCCATGTCAGAACGCGCCGCGGAGGTGCTCGACTCGGGCGGGGCCGGTGAGCGGGAGCCGGACGGAGAGCACGTCGAAGCGGACCTCGGCGGCGGTGGTGCCGGTCTCGGCGAGCCAGCGGGCGGCCAGGCCGCGCAGCCGGCGGGCCTTGGCCCGCACGACGGCCTCGGCGGGGGAGCCGAACTGCTCGCTCCGGCGGGTCTTGACCTCGCAGATGGCGAGGACCGGACCCTCCCAGGCGATGATGTCGATCTCGCCCTCGGGGCAGCGCCAGTTTCGGGCGACCGGGCGCAGGCCCGTCTCGATCAGGTGCCGTAGCGCGCACCGCTCGCCGTACGCCCCGACGGCTCGGTTCCGGTTCGTCATGCCGGCCAGGATGCGACCGGAGGCCACTGTCGCGGGGGACGCGGATCGGTTGCCTGTGGACAGGGGTGGGCTTGTGGACGGAACGACGATCATGGGCCCGATCTGCTACGGAGCCTGGTCGCCGTGCTGAACCGCGAGTGGGTGGTGCCCGCCTTCCCCGACGACTTCCCGTACCCGGACGTCGCGCCGACGTTCACGCCCTACGGCTACTGACCGTGTCTCGTTGGCGACCCGGCGACATCGGTGCTGACCTGGGCCGATCCCCAGGAGACCCGAATGGCGCGGCTGGTGCCCGTCGCATACCGTGCCGGTCGTGGACGGACGACGGAGCTACTCCGAGGATGAGCAGGGGTCGCGATGGGGCGACCGGGGATACGAGTCGGACTGGCGCGCCGCGGGCGAGCCCCGCTACCGCGACGACGACTACCGCACGCCCGAGCAGCGCGCCGGTGAGAACCGGTACGCCGAGCCGGGCCGGTACTCCGCCGCCGATCCGCTGGTGGACGACACGAGCAGCTGGCGGTCGCAGCGTCCGGACGACCCGGAGGTCTCCGGTGAGCTGCCCGGATCGCGCGCCGGCCGTCGCGCGGCACGCGAGTCGGCGGCCGACCCGCTCGGCGCGGTGTCCCGCAGCGGCGTCGACGCGCTCGGCACCGCCGCGCACGGCAACCCGCTGTCGAGCACGCTCGGTACGCCGGCGACCGCCCCGCTGACCGGCGCGGCCCCGGCGGGCACCGACCCGTACGGCCTCATCGCCCACGGCAGCGACCCGGCCGGTGGCGCCGGCGTCGACGCCCGCAGCGCTGTCGGCGGCGTCGACAAACCCCGGCTCAGCCCGATCGGCGGCTACCCGGTCGTCGAGGCGGCGCCTGGTACCGCGGGCGCGGACGGCGGAGCCGACGCGACCGCCGCGGCGCGGCTGAACCCCGGCGAGGCCACCCCGCTGCGGATCGGTGAGCGTCCGGGCGGCCCGGCCCAGCCGGCCGCGACCCCGAATCCGCTGGAGATGCCGACCGGCCCGATGCCCGCGGTGCTGCCGCGTCCGGACGGGCCGCCGCCCGGTGACGGCGTCTACCGGACCCGGCGCCCCGCGCTGGCGGTGCTGCTGGCGGTGATGGTGCTGGTGCTGGAGGTGCCGGCGGTACGGGTGTTGCTGCACGGCCTGTTCGGCGACCCGGTGTCGACGTCGCACGTGGTGGTGGGCATCTTCCTGGTGGTCGGCCTGCCGATCTTCGGCACCGGCCTGTACGGGCTGCGCACCGGTGGGCTGGCGCTCGCCGACGGCAGCCGGGGCTGGCTGCGCCCGCCGACGGCGTACCTGACCGTCGGGCTGGTGCTGTTCCTCGCCGCCGCCCTCGCGGCGGGCTGAGACGGCCCGGCCCCGGTACGCCGTAGTGGCGGTGTCACCGACAGGGTGACGCCGCCACTTCGCCGTCCTGGAGTCGATCAAGGCGCTCCTGGGGCCGATCAAGGCGCACCTGGAGTCGATCAGGCCGGCCTCCGCACCCGGAGGTCGTACAGCGGAGAGGGCGCGTACACTGGTCGACTGGCGACCGCCTCGTGCGGTCGACCTCGCGTGCCCTCTCCACGGTCTCCTCCGTGGGGCGACGGCCTCCCTGGTCCCGGTCTGACGTATCGGGCCCACCCTGGCCGGCGATCGGGCGCCAGGCGTCCGGCCGCCGGCTGGACGGACAACCAGGGACAACGTAGGAGTAACCCACCATGGCCGTCGTGACCATGCGTCAGCTGCTGGAAAGCGGTGTGCACTTCGGGCACCAGACCCGCCGCTGGAACCCGAAGATGAAGCGCTTCATCTTCACCGAGCGCAACGGTATCTACATCATCGACCTGCGCCAGACGCTCGACTACATCGAGAAGGCGTACGAGTTCGTCCGCACCACCGTCGCCGGTGGCGGCAGCATCCTGTTCGTCGGCACCAAGAAGCAGGCCCAGGAGGCCATCGCCGAGCAGGCGACCCGGGTCGGCCAGCCGTACGTCAACCACCGCTGGCTCGGTGGCATGCTGACCAACTTCCAGACCGTGTACAAGCGGCTGCAGCGGATGAAGGAGCTGGAGGCCCTGGGTGACCTGAGCGGCACCGCCGCCGGTTACACCAAGAAGGAGACGCTCCAGCTCTCCCGCGAGAAGATCAAGCTCACCAAGACCCTCGGTGGTCTGCGGGACATGCAGAAGCTCCCGGCCGCGGTGTGGATCGTCGACACCAAGAAGGAGCACATCGCCGTCGACGAGGCCCGCAAGCTGGGCATCCCGGTGATCGCGGTGCTCGACACCAACTGCGACCCGGACGAGGTCGACTTCCCGATCCCGGGCAACGACGACGCCATCCGCTCGGCCGAGCTGCTGACCAAGGTCGTGGCCGCCGCCGTCGCCGACGGTCTGATCGCCCGTTCCGGCCGCAACCGGGGCGCGGACGAGAAGCCTGAGGCCGGCCAGGTCGGCGCGGACGAGCCGCTGGCCGAGTGGGAGCGCGAGCTGCTCGAGGAGCCGAAGAAGGCCGACGAGCAGCCCGCCGCCGCCGCCGAGCCGGCCGCGCCTGCCGCCGAGCAGCCGGCGACCGCCTCCGCGGAGTGATCTCGCCGTCGCGTCCCCACCGTCGGCGATTCCCGGCGGTGGGGGCGTGACGGGTACGCCGGGCAGAACCGGCCCGGAACCGGGTAACCAGCACCCCAGACCACCTCACTGACACCGAAGAGAGAGTCATGTCCAACTTCACCGCCGCGGACGTCAAGAAGCTCCGCGACCTCACCGGCGCCGGCATGATGGACTCCAAGAAGGCGCTGACCGAGGCCGAGGGCGACTTCGACAAGGCCGTCGAGATCCTGCGCGTCAAGGGCGCCAAGGACGTCGGCAAGCGGGCCGGGCGCACCGCCGCCAACGGCCTGATCGCCCACTCCGGCCAGGCGCTGCTCGAGCTCAACTGCGAGACCGACTTCGTCGCCAAGAACGACGCCTTCATCGCGCTGGCCCAGCAGCTGGTCGAGCACGGCGTGGCCAGCGGCGCCACCAACGCCGAGGAGCTGCTCGCCAGCAGCATCGACGGCAAGAGCGTGGCCGACCTGATCCAGGAGCAGTCCGCCAAGATCGGCGAGAAGCTGGTGCTCAACCGCTTCGCCAAGCTGGACGGCACCACCGCGGTCTACATGCACCGCAAGAGCCAGGATCTGCCCCCGGCGGTCGGCGTGCTGGTCGAGTTCACCGGCAAGTCGGACGAGGCGGCGGACGCCGACGCGCGCGCCGTGGCCATGCAGATCGCCGCGATGCGGCCGAAGTACCTCACCCGCGACGAGGTGCCGGCCGAGACCGTCGAGTCCGAGCGGCGCATCGCCGAGCAGACCGCCCGCGAGGAGAACAAGCCCGAGGCGGCGCTGCCGAAGATCGTCGAGGGCCGGGTCAACGCCTTCTTCAAGGACTTCGTCCTGCTGGAGCAGTCGTCGGTCGCCGACAACAAGAAGACCGTCAAGCAGGTGCTGGCCGACGCCGGCATCGAGGTGACCCGCTTCCTGCGGTTCGAGGTCGGCCAGGCCTGAGCCGCCGCACCGGGCCGTCCGGCCCGGGCACAGGGGAGAACGTCGACGAGGAGGCCGCCGGTGTACGCGACAGGCACCGCGGCCTCCTCGTCACATAGGGTCGGCAGGGGCACGTACGCGACGCTCGCGCGATGCGCGGGGAGAAGGGGCGGGGCGGATGACGCAGGTTGTGAGTGACCGGAGCCTGGCGGCGGAGGACCCGACCGCCCCTCCGCCCGGTCGGTCCCGCCGGGTGGTGCTGAAGCTCTCCGGTGAGGTCTTCGGCGGTGGCGCGATCGGAGTCGACCCCGACGTCGTGCAGGGCATCGCCCGCCAGATCGCCACAGTGGTACGCCGCGGCGTGCAGGTGTCGGTGGTGGTCGGCGGCGGCAACTTCTTCCGCGGCGCCGAGCTGCAGAAGCGCGGCATGGACCGCGCCCGCGCCGACTACATGGGCATGCTCGGCACGGTCATGAACTGCCTGGCCCTCCAGGACTTCCTGGAGAAGGAGGGCATCGAGACCCGGGTGCAGAGCGCCATCACGATGGCCCAGGTCGCCGAGCCGTACATCCCGCTGCGCGCGATCCGGCACCTGGAGAAGGGCCGCGTGGTCATCTTCGGCGCCGGCGCCGGCATGCCGTACTTCTCCACCGACACGGTGGCCGCCCAGCGGGCGCTGGAGATCCGCGCGGACGTGGTGCTGATGAGCAAGAACGGCGTGGACGCGGTCTACACCGCCGACCCCCGGATCGACCCGACCGCGAGCAAGCTCGACTCCATCACCTTCTCCGAGGTGCTGCGCCGTAACCTGCGGGTGGCCGACGCCGCCGCGTTCAGCCTCTGCATGGAGAACGGCCTGCCGATGCTGGTCTTCGGCGCCCAGGGCGACGACACCATCGTCCGGGCCGTCGGCGGCGAGAAGATCGGCACCCTGATCACCGCCTGACCGGCCCGCCGGCTGGCAGCGGTCCCTCTGCCACGGCAGCACCCGCACCACACACGACGAGCGACAGAAGGAGGCGAGGAGACCGGTGATCGACGACACCCTCCTCGAGGCGGAGGAGAAGATGGAGCGTGCCATCGAGCACGCCAAGGAGGAGTTCGGCGGCATCCGTACCGGACGCGCCAACGCCGCCATGTTCTCCCGGATCGTCATCGACTACTACGGCAGCCCGACCCCGCTGCCCCAGATGGCGTCCATCGCGGTGCCCGAGCCGCGCATGGTGATCATCAAGCCGTACGACAACTCGCAGCTGGGCGCCATGGAGAAGGCGATCCGCGACTCGGACCTCGGGGCCAACCCGAACAACGAGGGCAACCAGCTCCGCATCGTCCTGCCGCAGATGACCGAGGAGCGGCGCCGCGACATGATCAAGGTCGCCCGGCAGAAGGGCGAGGAGGCCAAGGTCGCCGTCCGCAACATCCGCCGCAAGGCCAAGGAGGAGCTGGACCGCCTGGTCAAGGACGGCGAGGTCGGCGAGGACGAGGGCCGGCGCGCGGAGAAGGAGCTGGACGACCTGACCCAGCGCTTCGTCGCAGGAGTCGACGAGCTGGTCAAGCACAAGGAGAGCGAGCTGCTCGAAGTCTGAGCACCCGCGTACCTCGCACGGCACCGCGCCGCCGTCGCCCGCCCGGGCGGCGGCCCGGTGCCGTCGTCGTGCCCGGCGGCGCACACCCTCGGGGCCGCGGCGGGTGCAGTAGGCTCGGCACGATTCCCGACCACCACGGGGTGAACGGCGGGAATCGCCCGGCCGTCGGTCGGTCAACAGGAAGTCTCACGCCGGTAGGGGATGGTCTTGGTCTTGCGTCATGTGGTGGCTCTCGTACCGGCTGCCGGTGCGTGATGTCCCACCCCGACCCCTACGGCAACACCGAGTCGCGTGGCTGGGACCGCCCGGCCGCCCCGGCCCTGCCCTGGCCGGACACCGATCTGGAGCCCGGCCCCTGGCGGCCCGGCCCGGCCGCGCACACCCACCCCGCCGAGCCGGACACCTACGCGCGTCCCGGAGCAGCCCCGGACCCGTATGCCGGTCCGGACACGTACGCGACGCCGGACACGTACACCGGATCCGACACCTACGCCGGGCCGTACCCGACGACCTCGCGGCACCACGACGGCCCGGGCCGGTACGACGGACCGCCGGCCGGCGACCGTGGGCGGCCCGCCGGGCCGGACCACGACGGCCCGTGGGGTGAGCCCGCCCGCGACGACGAGTACCCGACCGCGCAGATCGCGCCGGTGCGCGACGAGCCCACCGAGCAGATCCCGGCGGTACGCGACGAGCCCGCCTCGGAGCCGCCGGCCGGGCGCCGCGGGCCGGGACGCCGACGGGCGAGCGCCGAGCGTCCGCCGACCACCGTGCCGAAGACGTCCCGGGCGGGGCGCAACCTGCCGGCCGCGATCGGCGTCGGGGTGGCCCTCGGCGCGGCGGTCGTGGTGCCGCTGTTCTTCTTCATGCCGGCGTTCCTCGCCGTGCTGGCGACCGCTGTGGGGATCGGCATCTGGGAGATGGCCCGCGCGGTACGCCGCAGCGGCGCCCACCCGCCGCTGGCGCCGCTCGTCGCCGGTGGCGTGATCACAGTGGGCCTGGCCTGGTACGCGGGCCCCGACGCGCTCTGCCTCGGGCTGCTGGTCACGGTGCTGGGCACGATGATCTGGCGGCTGGGCGACGGGCCCGGCAACTACCAGCGCGACCTGACCGCGGCCACCCTGATCGCGGTGTACGTGCCGTTCCTCGCCGGGTTCGCGGCCATGCTCGCGGCGGCGCCCGACGACGGGGCCCTGCGGGTGCTGGTGACGCTGGCGGCTGTGGTGCTCTCCGACACCGGCGGGTACGCCGCGGGTGTGAGTTTCGGCAAGCACCCGATGGCGCCGACGATCAGCCCGAAGAAGTCCTGGGAGGGCTTCGCCGGCTCGGTGACGGCCGCGGCGGCGGGCAGCGCGGCGCTGCTGTGGGCGTTGTTCGACGTGGCGCCCTGGTGGGGCGCGTTGTTCGGGATGGCGATCTCGGTCTCGGCGGTGCTCGGTGACCTGGCCGAGTCGATGATCAAGCGGGATCTCGGCGTCAAGGACATGAGCAACCTGTTGCCCGGGCACGGCGGCCTGATGGACCGGCTCGACTCGATTCTGTTCGCCGTGCCGGTGGCCTACCTGCTGCTCGCCGTCTTCGTCCCGGTGGTGAACTGAGGCATGCGTCACGGCGGCGACCCGCTGCGGGCCGGGTGGCCGGGGGCGATTCGACACGTACGGACGGGTGCGTCCGGGCGGGAGCGTGTCAGACTGGACGCGCCATGACGAGTCTTCCGCTGATCTCCGTAGACCCCGACGCCCGCGGCCGCCGGCCCTCGATGCCTCCCCGCCACCTCGCCGACCTGGACCTGCCGGGCCGGCAGGCGCTCGTCGCCGAGCTGGGTGAGCCCGCGTTCCGCGCCAAGCAGGTCTCCAACCACTACTTCGGCCGCCTGGTACGCGACCCGGAGCGGATGACCGACCTGCCGGCGGCGACCCGGGAGCGGCTGGCGGGCGAGCTGCTGCCCACGCTGCTGACCCCGGTCCGCGAGCTGGCCTGCGACGACGGCGCGACCCGCAAGGCGCTCTGGCGGCTGCACGACGGCTCGCTGGTGGAGAGCGTGCTGATGGGCTACCCGGACCGGGTGACCGTCTGCATCTCCAGCCAGGCCGGCTGCGGCATGGCCTGCCCGTTCTGCGCCACCGGCCAGGCCGGGCTGACCCGCAACCTGTCCACCGCCGAGATCGTCGACCAGGCGGTCTACCTGGCCGGGGTGGCCGCGTCCGGCGTCGTGGCCGGTTCGCCGCCGCGGCTGTCGCACGTGGTGTTCATGGGCATGGGCGAGCCGCTCGCGAACTACTCGCGGGTGGTGGCGGCGATCCGCCGGCTGGTGGCCCCGGCGCCGGAGGGGCTGGGCCTGTCGCAGCGACACATCACCGTCTCGACCGTCGGTCTGGTGCCGGCGATCCGCCGACTGGCCAGCGAAGACCTCTCGGTGACCCTTGCGTTGTCGCTGCACGCCCCCGATGATGAGCTGCGCGACGAACTCGTCCCGGTCAACCAGCGCTGGAAGGTGTCCGAGGTGCTGGACGCGGCGTGGGACTACGCGGCCACGACGGGGCGTCGCGTGTCCATCGAATACGCGATGATCAAGGACGTGAACGATCAGCCGTGGAGAGCCGATCTGCTCGGGCGGCTACTGGCCGGCAAGCTGGCCCACGTGAACCTGATCCCGCTCAACCCGACTCCGGGCAGCCGCTGGGACGCCAGCCCGAAGCCGGTCGAGCGGGAGTTCGTCCGGCGGTTGCGCGACGCCGGGGTGTCGACCACGGTGCGCGACACCCGGGGACGCGAGATCGACGGGGCCTGTGGGCAGCTCGCCGCCGCCGGGGACACGGACGGCGACTCACGCGCGGCAACGGCGTAGCGGTACGAGACCAGGAGACATAGTGGCGAGTCAGGGTCAGCGTTTCCGGCGTAAGGCGCTCCGCCGGGGCTACAAGGTCGACGAGGTCGATGCCTTCCTGGACCGGGTCGAGGCGACACTCGACGGCCAGCCGATCGGCGCGCCCGTGGCCTCCCAGGAGGTCCACGACGTCGTCTTCCGGGTCCGCTTCAACGGCTACGACGAGTGGCAGGTCGACCTGCACCTCGACCGGGTCGAGCGCCAGCTCGCCGAGCTGGAGGAGCGCGGTGGCGCACCGGCCGGGCGCGGTGGCGACCCGCGGATGGCCGACCGGCTCGGCCCGCCGA